>JAGNTT010000196.1 GCA_017987425.1 Candidatus Omnitrophota bacterium | reverse complement strand
ACTTTAACAATAACGCCAACGCTCTGCCCAAAGAGGCATCATCGTCAACAACGTAGATGAGCGAATGCAGATCATTCATTGTACGCCCTCCCGCCGACAGGTATGGTGAAATAAAAGGTGGCGCCGCTATCGGAATTGTTCCGCGCGTCCAGGCGTCCGCCATGCGCCTCAACTATAGAGCGGCTGATAGGCAGCCCCATTCCCAGACCATTGGGCTTGGTCGTAAAAAAATGAGTGAAGAGCCTGTTCATATCCTGGGGAGAAATACCTGACCCTGAATCTTTGACCTCCACCAGGATCGTATCGCTATCTTTAAGCAGCGTCCTGATGAACAGATCGCGGGAATTGCCGTTGATCTCCATCGATTCCAAACTGTTGCTGATCAGATTCAAGAGCACCTGCTGCAGTTGTATCCGGTCGCCATGAATGGAAGGAAGATGACTGTCCAGTTCGAATTTAACGACCTTATTTCTTATTGTGATATGGGTTCTGATGAGCTTGACCGTGTCATTAATCAGAGCATTGATGTCCAGCGACTCAAATGTGGGCTTGCTTTTTTTCAACAGCAGCCGTAGACGTCTGATGACCTCGGCGGCGCGCTGATCATCGCTGATAATATACTGGAGTATTTCATGGATCTGCGGCTCCCTATCGCCAAGCATACGCTGGGCGGCCTGGGCATAGGAAAGAATGGCGGTCAAAGGCTGACTGATCTCGTGCGCCAGCGACGAGACAAACTCCGCGAGCTTTCCGACTCTCGTCACATGCAAAAGTTCCTCGCGCTGTTCCTCGATCTCCAAATCTCTCTGCTTCATCAGGGTGGTATCGGTCTGAAGCCCCACATAATGATTAATGACGCCTTTCGCGTCCCGGACCGGGGCAATGCGCAGAAGACTCCAGAACTTTTTGCCGTTCTTTCGAAAATTGAGCATTTCCCCGTTAAAGGACTTTCCCTTGCGTATCGTTTGTTTGATTTCATCAACGACACGCACATCGGCATCGGTCCCGTAAAGCAGGAAATAGTCTTTGCCAATGATCTCGTTCTTCGTGTAACCTGTAAGTCCCTGAAAAGACGGGTTGATATAGATAATTGGAAAGTTTGGCTTCTTGGCATCGATAATAAAAATACCGTCGGAAGCGGCCTCCATCGCCTTGGTCCGGATATGAATTTGCTCTTCAGCAAACTTTTCACGGTCAGCCCCCTGCCTTAACTGCCCGCTTCTTTTCTCCAGTTCATCCGTTTGCTGGCGGATTTTCTTTTCCAGATTATTACGGCTTACTTTCTTAGGCGGCGTGATCTTTACTTTTTCCTGCCTGTCCTCGGAAGCGTTGGCAACACCTGGGCCAAGCGGGCTTTGTTTCAAAGCTTTTCGGATCTTTTTGTGTTTAGTCATTATTTTCTTTATCGGTGTCATGAAGGAATCTTCGGATGGTGCCTACATTGTAGTCCAAATATGAATTACCTGTAATCTATTTGGCCAATCGGACAATAGCCGATGTTCAGGTTTTCTGTTCACTCGGGATGTTTGTATGGCCTGCCGCAAGGTTGATCAAATCGACCAATGTCTGTCCGTTAAACGGTTTCTGCAGAAAACCAACCGCCCCTACCTTTAAAGCACGATCGGCGGCATATTCCTGTTTTTCAGCAGAAATAAAAATAACGGGGCGATTTGAACCCGAATTAAGGATCTGTTTCTGTATGTCCCACCCGTCCGCTCCCGGCATATGAATATCCAGAACCAAGCAACCCGGCTCATCATTGGGCACAGCCTCAAAAAAAATTTTTGCTGAACTGAATGTTTTAACTTCAAAATCAAAAGTCGTTAAAAGAGCCTTGAGTGCGCGGCAGACCGATTCGTCGTCATCCACAATATAAATATTTCTATTATTTGAGGACATCGCACTCCTTTTCTGAAATTAACAACATTAAATAGGTAAAAACCAACTAGCAACCTCTCTTAGTATTGTATGAATGATACAACGAATCAATTGTACCAGGGTATACCAGCGGAAATGCCCCGTTGAAACCGGTTCACGATTCCGGGGGTTTAATTGCCGGAAGGATTCGTACTTCGACATGGTGTTCCTGACGATCGTCGAGAAGTGGAATACTTTGATTCGACTGCTCCATGCCGTCCACTGTGATCATCGGCCGGCCGCTGCCAGCGGGCATATGGACAACATCGATGTGATACATGGTCTCCCGATACCGGTAATGTATTTTGAATGACTTCCAGTGTGCGGGAAGGCATGGTTCAAGCAACAGTTTATTAACATCGAGTTTTAAACCCAGGAGAGATTCCAAAATCAATCGATACATCCATCCGGCGGAACCGGTATACCATGTCCACCCGCCGCGGCCGGTGTGAGGTGAAACAGCGTAAACGTCGGCGGCGACAACATAAGGTTCCACCTTATAAGTATTGATATCAGCCAAAGATTTGGAGTGATTGACGGGATTGATCATCCCCAAAAGTTCCCACGCCCGCCCGCTGTCGCCCAGCCTGGCGAATGCCATGGCCGCCCAGATGGCCGCGTGGGTATATTGTCCCCCGTTTTCCCTCACGCCCGGAACATAGCCCTTGATATAGCCGGGATTCAGAACGGATTTATCGAACGGCGGATCAAGGAGCTGAATGATGCGGCTGTCCCGACGGACAAGGCGGCTGCTCAGCGATTCCATGGCCGTATGCACACGCTTGGGATCACCCGCCCCCGAAAGCACCGACCAGCTCTGCGAAATGGAATCGATCTGGCATTCGTCATTACCCGCCGATCCGAGCGGCGTCCCGTCATCAAAATACGCGCGGCGGTACCACTGGCCGTCCCATGCATTCTGTTCAATATTCTCACGCAATTTAAGGGACTCGTTCTGACACATGCCGACAAAAGCCGAATCACCGCGGAGAACGGCAATCTTGCTAAACTGCCCGAGCACTTCATAAAGGAAGAAGCCCAGCCAGACACTTTCACCTTTTCCGTGCTGGCCGACGAGATTCATGCCGTCGTTCCAATCGCATGATCCCATGAGCGGCAGGCCGTGAACCCCGAAACGAAGCCCCCTGACTATCGCCCGCTTACAGTGCTCATACAAACTAAATTTATCTGACAACTGGCCCGGTAAATCATAATACGAATCCTCGTCGGCATTGACCGGCCGGCCCTGAAGGAACGGCACCAATTCATCCAGCACTCCCGTATCCCCCGTGCTCAATACATAATGGCTCGTTGCCAACGGCAGCCAAAGATAGTCATCGGAACAATGGGTGCGTAC
>JAGNTT010000042.1:7686-12160 GCA_017987425.1 Candidatus Omnitrophota bacterium | reverse complement strand
GATCCCCAGCCGAACAGTTCGGTGATGCCGAGCTGCCGCCGCAACAGAATAAAACCGAAGACGAGAAGAAAGAACGGAACAACCGCGAACCAGGATTTTTTCCGTTCCGACGGGAAAAGCCAAAGATAAAGTAGACAGACAACCGGCAGAATGGCCGCGGACTCCTTGCAAAAAAGAGCCAGAAGAAAACAAAAGAGCGAGCCCAGAAGCGAAACCGCTCGGCGCCGCTCATTAAAATTGATAAACAGAATAAATGCCGTCAGTACGAAAAATGTGTTGAGCAGGATTGCGCGTCCGGAAATATTCGCTACCGCCTCCCACTGGACCGGATGAACGGCAAACAACAGACATACCCAGAAGGCCGTGCGCGGGTTCTTCCACAAACGTCCGATCAAAAGGAATACACAAAAACTATTAATAATATGTAAAAGAACATTATCCAGATTGTACCAAAAGGCATTGAGCCCGAACGCGTGATACTCCAGCATGTAGGTAAATGAGACCAGCGGACGGTAGTAGGATTTGTCCCCGAAGAAGGATCCGGTGAAAATTCTGGGAAGGTTCTTAAAATCGCGGATGTCCTGATTCTCGACGATGGATGTGAAATCATCCATGCCGCGGAAGGGCGCGTGCAGCATGAACGAATAAGCGGCCGTGACGGAAACGGCGAGGAAAAGAAAGACAGAAAGAAAGGATCGGGACAGTCGGTCAAAAAGATCCATGATGAACTATGCGGTCATTTAGTGGTCAGTGTCAGTGGTCAGTGAATGGACGATAGAAAACAGAAAAGGCGGTTGGTGTTAGTTGTAAACCCCATCTTTCTTCTTTGCCGTCCTATTCTCATCTATCTTCCATCTTCTGTTTTCTCTCATCTAACTGGCCACTGATACTGGTCACTGGCACTGTTAAATATTTCCAATATTGATGGAGATCGGCTGTGAGGTGTTTGCCCCCATACGGGAGAAATTCTGCTGGGCCTTGCCGGTTTGACCGAGTCTCTCAAAAATCTGGCCCTGGAATTTAAGCGCGGGCTCGGTTAAGCCCTCCTGATTTTTCGGATCAAGTTCGATGACCTGCTGGTAAGCCGCGATCGCACGGTTGACATCCCCCATCTTGTCATAAAAGACTCCGAGGCTGAAATACGCATTGATGTCGTTCGGACTTGTGACCAAAACCGCTTCCTGATTGGCAATCAAAACGCTATATATTCCCCGCAGATTTCTCTGCAAAACCGAGGCATAACGTCCCGGAAACTTAATAGCCTCATAGGCCTTGGCCGCCTCGAGGAGCTTACCCTGTTCATAAAGAACTTTGCCGAGCCCCATATAGGCGCTTGTAAAATTGTCGTCGAGCGCAATCGCCTGCTCAAAATGGCTCTCGGCCTGGGCATAGTTTTGTGCTTTTCCGTAGACCAGTCCCAAGTCGTAATCAATAATGGCGGAATCGGGCTCATAAATCTTGGCATGATTAAGCAGTGCGATCTCGTTTGTCGACAGCACATTCTGTTTAAATGTCAAAAAAGAAAACGCAACAACCGCGACGGCGGCGATAAAACCTCCCGCCAGTCTGTTTTTGGGAATGTGCGATAAAATTTTCTGCAGAAAAAGCACCGCGAGCGCGATCAAAGGAATAGATGCCATGTAGGACATCGTTCCATCGACGGGAAGAAGATTGTGACGGCTGCCGGTCATGAATGCGACCTTAAGCAAAGGCCATAGCGCCGCCAGAAACCAGACCGTCAGGAAAACAACGAATCCGCGGGTCTTGTTGCGACGTATAAAAAGCGTCATTAAACCGACAATCATTAAAACAAGGACAATGATCGCCTTTGGGTCATCCCACGTCTGCAGTGAGTCAGCGGTCTGATGGAAATGAATATGTACCGGCGCGAACAAAATGCTCAATTCAACGAAAATGATCCTCGCCGCCGCCATCAAACGGAACACAAAATCCGCAATGTCTACTGCCACTGGCAGACTGAATCCGTTGATACCATGACGGATAAGGATGAACATTACCCACAAAACAGCGTAGGGCAGAAAGACAATCAACCGCACGCTTTTGGAAAGCTGATCTGATTTGACGCATAAGAAATAAAACAGAAAAACCACGAGGACCGACAAATACAGGTCAAGGCTCAACAAAGCCGCGGCAAAGGCGGCAACGGAAAGACACATCCACCAGCCGTTTAGACGGCGCATGTATAACAAACACGCCCACAATGCGGTCAGATTGAAAAACGTATTGAGGAGAACCGCGCGCCCCGAGAGAAAACTGACCGCCTCCCAATGGACCGGATGAACGGCAAACACCAGGGCCGTCAAAAATCCCGTGAGCCGGTTTGCGGTCAAGAGCGCAATGAAAGAAAAAACCAAAAGCGCGCAACCGGCGTGCAGAAGAATATTGGTGAGGTAATAAAAAAACGGGCTGGAGCCGAAAGTCTGCATCTCGGCCATATGGCTTAAAGCAGCGACTGGACGGTACGGGATGTCCGTTCTGAAAATATTACCCGTGAGAATCCTGGAGATATTATCGGTGCTTTTAAGTGAAGCATTCTCAACGATATGGTCCGTGTCGTAAACTGTTTTGAAAGGGCCGTCAAGAATAGGAAAATACAGGACAAGGACAAACAAAAGAATTAGAAAGGAACTAAGCAAGGAAGACAACAGATTATCTTGAAGGATTTTGTTCATCGAATTCTGGTAACGATGGATACCGGTAAAGTGAAAAAAGCTGACGAGAGGATTTGAACCTCCGACCTGCTGATTACGAATCAGCTGCTCTACCAACTGAGCTACGTCAGCACTATATCACGTGCCCTGTCATTGACCATCAAGAAAGTGAAGTCTTTTAAGACCGGAAAAAGCAGAAATCGTTAAACCCGGATTGCTCCATAAGGAGGAGTCGAAACCGTCGCCAAGAATCTTAACCGCATTGTACAAAAGGAAATCTGGGTTAAAAATTTTAAAGTATTATACACAAAGCCTTTGGTCTGGCAAACCTAAAAATTCGTTTTGACTTTTATTTCGTTTTGAATACAATAGAGTATTCTTGTTGGCCAATTTACATGGAAATTAAAACTTCCCGTCGGTCAAATCGGCGATTGCGCCATACTTAGCTTTATTTGATAATCAATATTTTGCATGCCGAGATAGCTCAGTTGGTAGAGCGCAGCCCTGAAAAGGCTGGCGTCCCCAGTTCAATTCTGGGTCTCGGCACTTTTCAAACAAAAAGCCTCTCACATCCTAGGATGGAGAGGCTTTTTTGTTTATACTTTTTGCTGATGCTTTATTCTTGAAGACGCCGGACGACCTTCATATAAACGTCCTGCGCAACGGCCATTTTCGGAAAAAAGAACTTACGGGCCTTAACCCTCAATTTGGTCGATGTTTTGGACTGTGGAATAACATCCACCGTCACGCGGGCGCCGGAAACCACGGCTGAGATTCGTCCGCTTGATTTTGAATTTTCACCGACCGATCCCATAATCGAAAGAACATCTCCCGATGCGGCAAACAACTCGCTCTCGCTGTAACCGACAATGCCTTCCACTGTGTCCGGGCTGATGACGTAACCGCCCAAAGCGCCCAGGCCTGCGATAATAACAACGCCGCATCCGGATGCGACCCACATCATACCGGCGCACAGCACAACAAGCGCGTTCATACGCAAACGTGAAATCATACAAACCTCCGGCTCTTGCGTTACGTATTATTCAAAACAACTTTTAAATTAGCCGCGGGCCGGTTTGGCACCATGATTGGCTTTTTTGGAACGCCAGTTCAACTTGCCTCTTCTTTTTTTCTTGCTCATGTCATTTTCCTTTCTTGGGGTTGCTTTCTAAAGCTCTGATAATTTTAGTGACTTGTGAAATTCTAGGGATAATCTCGAACGGCTTGAGCGCCGCAATCTCTTCGCGCGTGCTCGAACCGGTAAGGACCGCGACAGTCCTGACGCGCGCGCTGTTGCCGGTCTTGACGTCGATCGTCATGTCTCCGACGTAAAGCGCCTCATGAACGATCAATCCGTATTTCTTTAAAATCAACTTCAGCATATCAGGATATGGCTTGGGGCGCTTTATTTTATCGCCGCATAGAACGTAATCAAAACATTTTTCGATCTGAAGAACTTTAAGTATGATCCGGGTAAATCTTTCCGGACGGTTCGTTGCGATCGCCAGGATATATCCGCGCTTACCCAGAGTTTCAAGAAGCCGCTTGGCTCCCGGCAGAAACGTGACACCGTCTTTAAGCGAACCTGTATGATGCTTGCGGTAAATCTCAAGCACTCGCGGGGCGTTCTTCTTGCCGACAAATCCTTCGATCAATTGCCTGTCTCCCCAGCCCACGGAACGTTTGATCGTGTAGGCCGACACCGTGGGAAAGCCGGATTTGGCCAGCGCATAGTTCATGGAACGCTCCACGGCCTTATACGCATTGACCAGTGTTCCGTCGAGATCGAAGATGACTGCCTT
>JAGNTT010000042.1:0-7586 GCA_017987425.1 Candidatus Omnitrophota bacterium | reverse complement strand
AGCGGAATAAAAAGGAGCTCATTATTTCTTAACGCTTTAAGCGAACGGGCTACGCATGCCGTGCGCGGATGGCTGTAAATTGTCCCCAGACCGTATTTGCTGCGCAGAGTGGCGAAATCTTTTTCGATGACTTGATCGCGCGTCGGCCTCATGATGGCGTGCGTTGCAAAGCCTTCTTTGACCAGGCGCAAAAGCATAAGCGGAAAATTACCGAAATGCGCGCTGACTAAGATGGCGCCCTTGCCGCCTTTAAGAGCCTTTTCCAGGCGATCCTTCCCTTCGATATATATCTTCTTATCGATGATCTCGCCGTGGTCGGCACAGTACAAAAGCTCGATCATTCCACGCCCGACGCTATAGAAACACTCTTTGATGATTTTATATTTTTCGGTTTCCGAAATGGAGTTACCGAAGGCGATGTCGATGCTTTCCTTGGCGATCTTGCGCTTCGATCTAACAAGGCGGAACGCGACACTGATCATGAAGCCCGAAATCGCTTTCACCGCGCCGTAAGGCAGTACGAAAAAGACCGCTCTGAAGAAATAAAACGCGTTGCGGGCAGCGGCCCGCTTGAATTCTTTTTGATTGAATTTTCCCATAAGATAAAATTCGTTACGGCAGGATGTTACTAACCCAATACCTTTTTAATCTGAGCGATCAAATACTGAGGATTGACCGGTTTGGTCAAATGACCGATACCGCCGGCTTCAAGCTCCGCCTGAACATCGTCGGGAGAATCTTTCGAAGTCAAAAACAGGACAGGAACATCTTTTATGTCCGGGGTCTTCTTGAGCGCAGCGCACACCGCCCGCCCTTTCATACCCGGCAAAATAACATCAAGAATGATGATGTCCGGTTTGATTTCCTGGGCTTTCTTGAGCCCGTCTTCCCCGGTCATAGCGGAAGCCACCTGAAAACCGTTCGATGTCAGACTCGGCTCCAGCATTTTGTGTATGGATACATCATCATCAATGATCAAAACTTTCTTCATAACGCTTCCTTTTTAGTTGAAGATTTCTGAGAAATATAAACAACCGATGATGCCAGCACCGAACAGATCAAAGGCAGAAAAAAGACTAATTCAAACGGACGTCCAGCGTTCTGCAGCGTCCTGGAAAACGCCAGGGTTAAAAAAAGAGCCAGCACCGTCACCATATACTGCAAAAGAGGCCAAAGTTTGTGACCGCACAGCGCTACTGTGGCGGCGACAAAATAAAAGAGCGCCATGAAAACCGGGACCGCCGCAAATCTGTCGTAAATCGACAAATTAAAGTCCACGTCAGTAAAAAATTTATTCAAAAAGACCGCGATATAAAAAAGCACAACACCAACGGCGGCAACGACCTCGCACCATAAAAAAATCTTCATTGCGGGGGGTTTTAGGGTCATACTTTGGGATTCCTTCTCCCCCAAGCCGTCCATAGTATACACAGAAAACAAATATATGTAAAAATATCTCCCAACTTTGTATAGAGAGTTGTCGACGTGTTGAGTGGAACTTCGAAAACGGCGGCGCCGTCAATATATGTCTTCTTGCCGCGGCTGTCCTGAAGAAAATTCATGATGCGGCCGTAAGGATCGATGCTGCAGCTGACGCCCGTGTTGGCGGCGCGCACAAGAGACCGCCGCGTCTCGATCGTCCGGAATACGGACGCCTGCAGGTGCATAAACGGTTCCTTGGAATCCTGAAACCACGCGTCATTGGTGATATTGACCAGAAGCTGGGCGCCCTTCTGGACGAACCGGCGGTTAATATAGGCCAGGGTATCTTCAAAACAGATGGCGACTGAAAAAAGCGTCTCCTGTCCCTTCCGCAGCAGGGGAAATACGGTCGGCTTGTGACCGGCGGAAAAATCATCGATGGGCACAATGTCCGCCAGAAACGGAAGTTCACGGCGCAAGGGCAGGAATTCACCGAACGGAACGAGATGCATTTTGTCGTAACGCCCCGTAAATTCCCCTTCGGCCGAAATCAGAAGTCCCGAGTTAAAATATTTATCCCCTTCTTCAGTGACCACCCCGATCAGCACGGGAACTTGCGCGGTGCGCGCGAAATCGCGGATCCTTTCCATCAATTCAGGCATTTCCGAAATCAATCCCGGAAAAGCGGTCTCCGGCCAAATGATGATGTCCGGCGAACCTTTGAGAGACTGGCTGGAAAGTTCCAGATATTTTTCAATCGTGGACGAGCGGTTGGCGATGTCCCACTTTTCCTCCTGCGGGATGTTCCCCTGAACAACAGCAACGCGCATCGACGGCAATTGGGGCGATTCGGCCAGGCGCCAGAAACCGTATGCGTAAACCGCCAAAAGAATACCGACGACAGCCATATTCGTTCGGATAAGGCTTACTCGTTCCTGCGTCGAAGATGAAAAAACAAAAGACAAGTTTTCTTTAATAAGGACATTGACGGCAATTATGAGAAAAGAAATGCCGTATGTTCCCGTCACATCGGCGATCTGAATGAGCGCAAGGTTATGGGACTGCGAATGCGAAAGACATCCCCATCCGAAACCGGAAAGAATATGTCCGCGGGCATATTCAAGGACGACCCACCAGCCGGCATAGGCGAGCACTTTGTGTCCGGCGGGCCTTCCGGCAAAACGGTTGTAGACCCATCCCCAGACTCCGCAATACAAGGCAAGAAACGCCATCAAAAGAAGCGCGCCCACCGTCGTGACATACATCACCCAGTAAAATGCGCCGAAGAAAAAAAGAAAACCGATGAGATAACTCCATCCGAAAGCGGCGCGGCCCCGCTTGCCGTCGATGGCAAACATCCACGGTACAAGAGCGAACCAGACAAGCGGTCCGCAGTCGATTTTAGGAAAGGAAAAAACGAGAAGAACGACGGAAAGGAAACACAGAAGTAAAGAACGCAGACCAGGATGGAGTCGAAAATTGGACATAATTTAGAGTAAGAAGTAGGCAGTAAGCAGTAAGGAGAAGGCCGTTTTCTGCTTACGGCCTACTGCCTACTGTTTACTTTTTTATTCGTTCGCGCCGTGGCATTTTTTATACTTCTTGCCGCTGCCGCAGGGACAGGGATCGTTGCGTCCGACCTTGGGCTGCTGCGGAGATCTTGGCGGGACAACCGCAGGCGGTACATTTCTTACGCTGGTCGACTCAAGTGTTGCCGCCGACGGATCCGCGTTAGGCGCCCCGGTAAGACTGGAAAACTCGTTATGGACTTCACGCTGAGGAATACTGGCAAACACGCTGCGTTTCTGCTGTTCATCCGTGTTCATGCGCAATTTCAAAATCATCTCGGCCAAATCCTGATGGATCGATTCATACATGACCTGGAACATCTTGAAACCTTCGCGCTTGTACTCGAGCAAAGGATCTCGCTGGCCCAGGGCCCGCAGGCTGATGCCTTCCTTCAGATGGTCCATCGTGTAAAGATGGTCTTTCCATTTTGTATCAATGACATGCAGAAGGATCATGCGCTCCAGATGGCGCAGGTGCTCGGTGGTGAGCTCCTTTTCTTTTTCGTAATAGGCAAGCAAAAGCTGGCTGGAGATGAGATCTTTCACTTCCGCCGGGGTAGAACCCTGCAGCTTGTCTTTGATGGGCATGATGTCGAAGCCGAATTTATTCAAAAGGTACGCCTCAAGCCCGATATAATCCGGCTCTTCCTGTCCGTGATTGACGAAAAACTGCTCGACGATGACATCGCCTGTCTTGGTGATGGAATCGACGATGAAATCCTTGATGTTGTCGCCTTCAAGAATGGAACGGCGCAGGTTGTAAACAACCTCGCGCTGCTTGTTCATGACGTTATCGTATTCAATTAATTGTTTGCGGATTTCAAAGTTGTAATTCTCGACGCGCTTCTGGGCCGTTTCGAGGCTTTTTGAGACGAGCGGTGATTCGATGACCTGGCCTTCTTCCATACCCAGCGAGTTCATAACGGAAATGATCCTATCGCCGGCAAACAGGCGCATAAGATCATCTTCAAGCGAAACATAAAATCTGGATGAACCGGGATCTCCCTGACGTCCGGAACGGCCGCGCAGCTGATTGTCGATGCGGCGCGATTCATGACGTTCGGTACCGAGCACGTGAAGACCGCCGGCATCGACGACCTGGTCATGTTCGATCTTGACCTGCGCGCGGAACTGTTCGATAAACTTGTCGATCATTTCCTTCTGTACCGCTGCGTCCTCATCACCTTTTAATTTTGTCGAAGCAAGATTACGGGCGAGATATTCGGCGTTGCCGCCCAGCACAATGTCGGTACCGCGGCCGGCCATGTTGGTCGCGATCGTGACACCGTTAAAACGACCCGCCTGGGCGATGATGTGCGCCTCCATCTCATGATATTTGGCGTTCAAAACCTGGTGCGGCACGCCTTTGGCTTTAAGCAGAGTGGAAATGAGTTCGGACTTCTCGATCGAGATGGTACCGACGAGGACCGGCTGGCCTTTTGCATGGACCTGAGCAATCTCTTCGACGACCGCGTTATATTTCTCACGGGTGGTTTTATAAATGCAGTCGGGCGAATTGATGCGCTGAAGCTTGCGGTTGGTCGGAATGACGATACAGTCAAGATTATAAATCTGTTTGAATTCGTTGGCCTCAGTGTAAGCCGTACCGGTCATACCGCTTAACTTCTGAAACATACGGAAATAATTCTGGAACGTGATCGTCGCCAGCGTCTGGTTCTCGCGTTCAATCTTGATGCCTTCCTTGGCTTCGATCGCCTGGTGCAGACCGTCCGACCAGCGGCGGCCCGGCATCATGCGTCCGGTAAACTCGTCGACGATGATGACCTTGCCGTCATTGACGACATAATCAGTGTCTCGGCGGAAAAATTCCTTGGCGCGAAGGGCGTTAATGATCTGATGACGGTATTCGATCGTTTCCATTTCATGAAGATTGTCCACGCCGAACATCCTGGCGCCTTTTTCCTCACCGGATTCAGTGATGGAAACCGTCTTGCCTTTTTCTTCGGCGACGTAATCAAACCCGACGGAGAGGTCTTCCCCGCGGTGCTTGGCATCGATCTCTTCCTGTTCGGTGACGCGGCGGCCCTTGAGCTGAGGGACAATCTTGGCGGCGGTGTAATATTTGTCCGTCGATTCTTCGGCCGGACCGGAAATGATAAGAGGAGTACGTGCTTCGTCTATAAGGATGCTGTCGACTTCGTCGACGATAGCGAAATGAAAATCGCGCTGGACCATTTCTTCCTTGAAGCTCACCATGTTGTCGCGCAGATAATCGAAACCGAATTCATTGTTGGTCCCGTAAGTAATGTCGCAGCGGTAAGCGGCATGGCGTTCGCGCGGGGCCATGTCGTGCACGATGACCCCGACGGTCAATCCCAGGAACTGATAAATTTTTCCCATCCATTCGGAGTCGCGTTTGGCCAGATAGTCGTTGACTGTGACCACGTGGACACCTTCGCCGGAAAGCGCGTTCAAATACGCCGGAAGCGTCGCCACAAGCGTCTTACCTTCACCGGTCGTCATCTCCGCGATGCCGCCGTCATGAAGCACCATGCCGCCGATCAGCTGAACGTCAAAATGGCGCATGCTCATGAGGCGTTTTCCGACCTCGCGCACGACGGCAAACGCCTCTTCAAGGATCGTGTCCATGGCTTCCTTGCGGGCGATGATCATGTCGCCCTGCGCTTCCTTGAGCGCCTGGCTTAAACGTTCTTTATCCTCGGGGGATTCGCTGTTGCGGTACTCGAGAAGGATCTCCTCGCATTTGGTCCGCGGGGTATGCATAGTCATACCGATTCTGGCTTTAAATTCTTCGGTCTTGGCTTTTAATTGGTCGTCGGAAAGATTTTTAATGCCGTCTTCCAGGGCATTGATCCGGGAGGCGCGTTCCGCGTACTTGCGGACTGTCTGGATCGACGGGATAGGCATGTCTTCGTGCAAATGCACCTGCACGGCGGGTTTCAGGGAATTGACAAACTTTTGCGCGCTTTGAAAAACGCTTTTACGGATCAAAAAGTCAAACATACCAGTCCTTTACTTAAGGATCACAAGAGCACAAGTCACAGGAGCACATGAGGTGCACAAGTATAACTTGTGTTCTTCCTGTGCTCTTGTGTACCTGTGTTCTTGTGTACCCTCGCTATAAGTTATCCTTATCCCGTTCTTTGCTCTTCTTGTCCCTATCTTCGGGTTTTAACTTCAAATATGCTTCGATAAATGGATCGATTTCTCCGTCGAGAACTTTAGCCGTATTGCCCGTTTCGAAATCTGTGCGGTGGTCTTTGATCATCATGTACGGATGCAGAACGTAGGAACGGATCTGACTTCCCCATTCGATCTTCTGCTTCTCGCCGGCCTCTTTGGACATCCGCTCTTCCTGATCGCGGCGCATGCGTTCATGAAGCTTGGCGCGCAAAACGCGCATACATTGCATGCGGTTCTGCAGCTGGGAACGTTCGTTCTGGCTCTGCACCACAATTCCCGACGGATTATGGGTAATGCGCACCGCCGAGTCGGTGGTGTTGACGCTTTGTCCGCCCGGACCGGAAGACCGGAACACGTCGATACGCAGGTCCGCTGGATTGATGTCGACCGCGATGTCGTCGTTGATCTCAGGAATAACTTCCACCGAAACAAACGACGTATGACGCCGCTTGTTCGAATCGAACGGCGAAATGCGCACCAGACGATGTACGCCTTTTTCAGCTCTCAAATAACCGTAGACCGGATCGCCCGCAATACGGATGGTCACATTCTTGATACCGGCCTCTTCACCCTGCAGGATGTCGAGTTCCTGGGTTTCATATCCGTGAATTTCCGCCCAGCGCAGGTACATCCTTAACAGCATGCTGGCCCAGTCGCAGGATTCGGTCCCGCCGGCGCCGGCATTGATGCTTAAAATCGCGTTGCTGTGATCAAACTCGCCCGAAAGGAGCGTGTGCAGTTCAAACTTGCCGACGGTTTCCGTCAGGCTGGCTGCCTCGGACGTCAGCTGTTTGAAAATTTCTTCGTCCTGCCCGGCGAGCTCGAGAAATTCGAGCGCCTCCGCCACGCGTTTTTGCGACGCATGAAACGGTTCCACCACACCCTTCAAAGCTTTCAGCTCCTGCATCAGCTTGTTGGACTCGGTGGAATTTTCCCAGAAACCTTCCTGGGCCATCTGGGCTTGAATTAAAGCAATCTGTTCTTCTTTGCCGGCAACGTCAAAGATACCCCCTGAGATAGCGGAGTTTTTCATCTATCTCGACGAACATCTTGCGTAACATATCAACGGACATGACGAAATTCTTTCTATACGTAAAGTACCGATTCCTCGTCGCTCTGCTCCGAGGGATAAACCGTCGGGAAATGATGTCTAAACACACCCCGACGGTTTAAAAGATTGGCTATTATAACACAGCACTTTTAATGCACAATCTCTTTACCCGATGATTATTGGGCAGCGGGAGCAGCCGGGGCCGGGGCTTTCTTCACACTTTTCAAACGCATGGCCGTGACGCTCAGACCTTCCTTGTTCTCGGTGTTGATGTCCACAAAAACCGTGTCGCCGGTCTTTTTGTCTTTGAATTCGGCAGTCGCAATAGCGATGATGCCGTAACGGCGCAGCTTGTCATCAACCTTCACGAGTTCCAGACT
>JAGNTT010000195.1 GCA_017987425.1 Candidatus Omnitrophota bacterium | reverse complement strand
GCAATCCGTATGAGTTTTATCAAAATTATGTGCTGGGGCTTCGGGAAAAGGAAGACCTTCTGGATGAACCGGAAAACCGGCAGGTGGGCGTGTTCATTCATGGGCTTCTGGAAGAGACTTATAAAAAGTTCGACCAGCGGGCGGTCACCATCGATGAACCGTTTCGCCGTTATTTCATGAACGCCTTTGAAGAACGGTTCGCCGCCGGGTTCGGCCGCAGTATGAGTTCGGATTCGTTTCTTCTGAAGTCTGTTATGGAATCACGGATGAACCGGTTCCTGGATGTGGAAGAGGAAAGGCAGAAAGAAGCGCAGACCAAAGTCCTTTTTATTGAGAAGCGTTTTGAAGATGTTGTTAAACTGCCGTGCGGGGACGTGCGCTTTGTGTATCAGGTCGACCGCGTGGATGAATACAAAGACGGCACGGTCATGATCATTGATTACAAGACGGGAAGTGTGGACCCGATGCCCAAAGGGATTGAGCGGATCGCGGCTCTCGATCTATCCCGCGAGTCCATCCGCGATCACGTGAAGTCGTTCCAGATCCCGCTGTATGTTCACTATTTAAACAAGCAGTATCCGGGCAGGCCCATCAACGCGGCTTTTTATAATCTGCGTACGATGACGCTCGATCAGTTTTTTACGCAGAGATTAAATCAGGCCCCGGCCGACATCGACGCGGCGTTCATGCGCGCGCTCGATTTTATTCTGTCGGAAATTTTCGATCCGCGGGTGCCATTTGTTTATGATGACTCAATGATCAGATAGGACTCTTTTATGAAAAAACTATTAAGCATATTCATCATTGTCTGTTTTAGTTTGTCGTTAAACAGTCTTTGTTCCGCGCAAACGCCGGAAGCCAAAGACCGTCACGCCGTCATCATCAGTTTCGACGGGTTCAAGCCGGACGCGATCACGTTGCTGGGAGAGAAACTGATGCCGAATTTTCACAGAATCATCAAAGAAGGCTCATCCACGCTAAACGCCCGTACCGATCCGGATAGGACGGTGACCATGCCCAATCACACCTGCATGCTTACGGGCCGCGGTGTTCTCGGCGGAGCGGGACATGAATACATTGACAACAGGTCCGCCGACCGTTCGATCCACGAGAACAAGGGAAGTTATGTCGCCAGTGTTTTTGATGTTGCCAAGGAACACGGTTTAACGACGGGATTGTTCGCGTCGAAACCAAAATTCCAGGTTTTTGTCAATTCCTATGGAGTTGATAAGACCGGGGGCCAAACGTCAAAGCTTGATGTTTATCAGGTGACTGAGTATGACGATCAATCCACCATTAACCGCGTGCTTGAACAGATTGGCCAAGGGCTTCCCAATATGACCTTCGTTCATTTTTCGGGGCCGGATAATGCGGGCCATAAGCACGGGTGGGATTTAAGCGAAGGGGCTGAGTACTGGTCTGCCGTACAAAAGGAAGATGAGTATCTTGGGAAGATCCTTCGAGCCGTCGAAAAAAATCCGACACTTGCGGATTCAACCATCATCATTGTGACGGCCGATCACGGCGGTATCGATGATGATCACCATGATGTGACAAAAATAGACAATTACCGTATACCTTTCATAATTTGGGGAAAAGGTGTTGCGGGCGGTATGGATTTGTATAGAATAAATACAAACAATAGACAGGACCCGTTGGGAGCACAGGTGCCGTACGGCCATTCCGGTCAGCCGATCCGTAACGGCGATGCCGCCAATTGCGCCATGTCGGCGTTGGGGCTGCCGCCGGTTCCGGGATCGACGATCGGGAACCCGGATCCTCTGAAATTCGGTGCTAACGCAAATAATTGAAGAGGTTGTTGTGCCTCATACGATTTTAATTGTCGATGATGAACCGGTCGCCCGAACACTTGCCCAGAAAAGAATTTCGGAGCAGGGGTACAAGGTGATCATGGCCGCCAACGGTGAAGAGGCGCTGCAGGCGCTTTCCCAAACCAGGCCGGATATGATTCTTCTCGACGTTGAAATGCCCAGGATGAACGGTTACACATTTGTCGGTGAGTTGGCCAAACTGAATTTAAACCCGCGAATTCCGATTGTTGTTCTGACCGCGCATGAGGAGCTGGGGCCGATTTTCAAACGCCACGGCGTGCGTGAATATCTGATTAAACCGCTGAACATCGATCTGGTGATTGCCAAGATACAGGGAATTCTCGGGCCTAATCCTGCGTAATAAGGAGATAAGATGTCGAAAACAGTGCTCCTCGTTGACGATGAAACAGTCGTGGTGGACATTGCCAAACGTAAATTGGAATCGCTCGGTTTTAAAGTCCTTTTCGCTCACGACGGGCAGGAAGCTGTCGATATCCTTTCCAACGCCAAACCTGATTTAATTGTGTTAGACGTTCAGATGCCCCGCATGAACGGTTACACGTTCCTCACGGAACTGCGCAAACATCCCAATTCTTCGGTTGCGGCCACGCCGGTTGTCGTCGTCACCGCTTACGCCGAGAACAATCCCATCTTCATCCGTCACGGCATCAAAGCCTATCTATTAAAGCCTCTCAAGCTCGAACAGCTGGTCGGAAAAGTCCAGGAGCTTTTGAGCGCGGCCAAGTAATTTCATTCGCGAATTTTTTTCCAAACGGCCGTCCAAGAGTGCGCCTAACTGTTTGACGCTCCAAATCTTTTGTGATACTTTATGGAACATGATCAAGGAAAATTTAGCGCGTTTACGCGAAGAAATCGCCTCCGCCTGCCGCTCGGCAGGGCGGAATCCCCAGGACATCACGTTAGTCGGCGTCACCAAGTTTGTTCCCGATGAGTCGGTCAAAGAAGCCATCGAGGCCGGCCTGACCGATGTTGCCGAGAACAGGGTGCAGGAAGCGGAAAAAAAGTTTCCGGCGCTCGCCCAATCCTATCCCAAATTAAGACGTCATTTGATCGGTCATCTCCAAAGCAATAAGGCCAAAGACGCACTGGCGGCCTGTGATCTCATCCAGTCTGTCGACAGTCTGAAGCTTGCCAATGAAATTGAAAAGCATGCGGCCAAGTCAGGCAAGACCGCCGAGATTTTAGTGCAGTTCAATACGGGCCGCGAGCCGCAGAAGTTCGGAGCCGATCCTGATGAAGCAATGACGTTGATCGAAGCCGTCGGTAAACTGCCCCGTGTGCGCGTTCGCGGTTTGATGGCCATGGCGCCGTACACAGAAGACGCTGGCCTTATCCGCAAAACCTTCGGCGATCTGCGCGGCATCCGCGATCAGGTTCTCAAAAATTTCAAGGGTCACACGTCGGTCACCATGCAGTATCTCTCGA
>JAGNTT010000041.1 GCA_017987425.1 Candidatus Omnitrophota bacterium | reverse complement strand
TAAAGAAGTTATTTCTTATCACGAGGACATCATATATTTTGCCGACTTCTTGGGGCTGAAGGTGAAAGAGTATCTTGAACCTAAGCCTGGAATTCCTCCGTCGCCCAAGCATCTTCAGTTTTTAAAGGAATATGCCGCGGCCAATCATGTGCATGCAATTGTGATGCCGACGTATTATCCGAAGGGCGCGGCCGAGGCTTTGGCTAAACGCATCAACGGCAACGTCGTTACCATTGCCCAGGGTGTGGGCGAAGTGCCGGGAACGGACGATTTCTTCAGCTTTTTTGATTACAACTTCAAACAGATCGGCGAAGGGGTTAGATAGATGCAGGAATTCATGCATGTGATGTTTTTGCCGTTAGTAGCTTGCATCATTCTTGCCGGCATTCATGCGTATCTGGGATTTCATATCATCGAGCGTCAGGTCATTTTTGTGGATCTGGCGCTCGCGCAGATGGCGGTTTTAGGCGCGGGGGTTGCTACTGTGGTCGGATTCAGTTCCGACGGAGTCGCGGCGTACTGGATGTCGCTGGTGTTTACAATTGCCGGGGCCGCGTTATTTTCTTTAACGCGTTTTAAGAAACAACGTATTCCTCACGAGGCTATCATCGGAATTGTTTATGCCGTTTCGGCCGCGCTTTTGGTGATGGTTTTAAGCCGAGCGGGTGACGGCGATGAACACATCAAACAGGCGCTCGTCGGTAATGTGTTATTGGTGAACGTGCGGGACATTATACACATCGGGGTTGTTTATGCCGTCATAGGTGTGTTTCATTTCATGTTCCGCAGAAAGTTCTTTTTGATTTCCCGCTATCCTGACCGGGCCTTTGAAGATGGGATCAATGTCAGGCTTTGGGATTTTTTGTTTTATGTGTCATTGGGGATTGTTGTCACAAGTTCGGCCAGGATCGCCGGCGTTCTTTTAGTGTTCTCGTTTCTCGTGGTTCCGTCGGTCTGCGCGATGATGTGTTCTGATGATCCGAAACGGCGGCTGGTCATCGGCTGGGCGGTCGGACTCTTGGCCAGCATACTGGGTATGGCGGTCTCGTATTACCTGGATTTTCCGACAGGCGCGAGTGTGGTCTGTGCGTTTGGGGTTATTTTGATTGGGGTGGCGTTGATACGTCAATTCTGTAGGGGCGGTTATTAACCGCCCGTAATTTTGGGCGATCGGTGATCGCCCCTACATTAAACGTATTGCCCCGCCGCATGACCCGATGCCCATGCCCATTGAAAGTTGTATCCTCCCAAGTGGCCCGTAATGTCAACAACCTCTCCGATAAAGAAAAGTCCCGGCACTTTTTTGGATTCCAAAGTTTTAGAAGACAGCTCATCGGTATCGACGCCGCCGACGGTGACTTCGGCTTTGGCGTAGCCTTCAGTTCCTTTCGGGATAACGTTCCAGCGGTTAAGAAGCTGAGCGGCTTCCTTTAATTGTTTGGAGGAATATTGATTCAAAGGTTTGTTGCCTAAAAAATGCTCGCAAAGCGCCTCGATCAGACGGGAGGGAAGACGGTTTTTAAGAAATGTTTTAAGCGTCATTTGTTCGTTGTGATGGGATTCGAGCACATCCGTCATGTCCAGTTCGGGTAGAAGATTGATGACTATGGCTTTGCCCGTCTGCCAGTACGAAGAAATCTGCAGAATGGCCGGCCCGCTCAATCCCCGGTGAGTGAAGAGAATGTTTTCGCGGAATTGGATTTTATCGATAGAGACGATCGCGTCCACAGAAACCCCGGAGAGGTCTTTAAAAATGTTGAGGTCTTTTTCACTGAACGTTAAAGGAACGAGGCCGGGACGGCAGGCATTGATCTTGAGTCCGAATTGCTTGGCGATTTTGTAACCGAAATCGGTTGCGCCCAGCATCGGGATCGAAAGCGCGCCGGTCGCGATGACCAGGCTTTCCGCGACGGCTTTTCCTTGATCCATCCACACTTCAAATTTGTCCTTCTTTTTAACTTCGGTCACTTTAGCTCCAAGAACGATCGTCACGCCGTAATGATCGCATTCCTTTTTAAGAAGGGAAATGATCTCCTGAGAGCTTTTATCACAAAACAGCTGGCCCAGTTTCTTTTCATGAAAAGCGATTTTGTATTTATTCACAAGCGAGCAGAAATCCTGCGGCGTATAACGCGACAGCGGCGACTTGATGAAATGGGGATTCTGAGAAAGGTAGTTTCCTGGCTCGGCATGCTTATTAGTGAAGTTGCACCGCCCGCCTCCGGAGATGCGGATTTTCTTTCCGACCGCGTCGTTGTGCTCAAGCACGGTGACCGAACGTCCGCGCTTGCCCGCCTCGATGGCGCACATGAGGCCCGCGGCGCCGGCGCCGATTACAATGACATCGCTTTCGATGGAATGGTTGCTGGACATGGCTGGTATTTTATGGTCGATCTTCATCGTGGTAAATAGAAATTATTTATCTGAGAAGTTGCGCTGAGTATGTATTTACATTAGAATACGAACATCTTATGAAAATCCCGCACAAAATTCACGACAGAATATAATGAAGTTCCCGGCTCATAAAACAAAAATTGTCTGTACTCTCGGTCCTTCCTGCCGGACTCCCGCCATTATCGAAGAAATGATTAAAAGGGGAATGAATGTTGCCCGTTTAAACTTTTCGCACGGGGACGATGTGCAGCATGCGGAGGATATCCGCAATGTCTCCGAGGCGGCGGCCCGATTAAAACGTGTGGTGGAAATTCTTATCGATCTGCCGGGTGTTAAAATGCGTATCGGTACGATTGCCAACGGCCCCGTCACACTAAAGAACGGTCAGGCGCTCACTTTAACGACGCGCCAAGTCAACGGAAATGCAACGCTCATACCGGTTCAGTACAAAGGGCTGCCCAAAAGTGTTTCCAAGGGAAGCGTTATTTATTTGAGCGACGGTTTTATTCAGCTTAAGGTTTTGGAGAGCCGCGGTACAGAAATTTCCTGCCGTGTGCTTGTCGGCGGTCCTATTTCGACGCATAAAGGACTTAATCTTCCGGGCGCCAAGATTTTCGTAAACGCGGTTACTAAAAAAGATTTGGAATTTATCGATTTCGGATTGCGCCATGGCGTCAACACCTTCGGCATTTCATTCGTGGAAAAAGCCCAGGATATTGAACTGGTACGGCGGTTTGCGCGGCGCCGAAATAAGACTGTCAATCTGGTGGCAAAGATTGAACGCCGTGAGGCGCTTGATAATTTGGAAAGCATCCTTAATGCTGCTGACGGGGTCATGATTGCGCGCGGTGATCTTGGAATCGAAATTCCGACTGAACAAGTTCCGATCATTCAGAAGAAATTGATCCGCCGGGCTAATCTCATGGGGAAGCCGGTGATTACGGCCACGCAGATGCTGGTTTCGATGACCAAAAATTTGCGTCCGACGCGCGCCGAGGTCAACGATGTGGCTAATGCGATTCTGGACGGTACGGACGCGGTCATGCTTTCCGAGGAAACCGCGGCGGGTGATTATCCGCTGGATGCGATTGAAATGATGTCGAAAATTGCCGTCTCCGCCGAGCGTTTGTCCGCCAACGGAAGGCTGTCCAACGAAATCCGCGAGGATATCCGTGACAGGGCAACCTTGGGACATTTAAGTATTCCTGATGTGATCTCGTTAAATGTCGCGCGCGCGGCCGACAGGCTTCATGCGCGTTATATCGTTACGCCGACGACAACCGGCAATACGGCCCGGCGTATCTCAAGACTTAAACCGCATTGCTGGATTCTCTCTTTTACGAATAAGGAAGTCGTGTGCCGTTTTCTGGCGCTGTCATATGGTATGTACCCGATGCAGACTGATAAAAAGAATCAAAACCAATCCGGAATCATTGTCAAAAAACTTAAGAAGCTGGGCTTTGTGCGCAAAGGGGACAACATCGTCATTGCAGAGAGGCGTTTGTCTGATCAGCCCGGTGAAACCGATTCCATGGGGATCCTGACCGTTGAATGACCCGGAAGTCTAGAACATGGACGCCGGCCCAATCCTGTGGTACACTTCTTTCGTTGTTACAAGTATCAATCCCCGGGATTTTTTCCTCTTCAGGAATTATTCCAAACACATCCAACATTAGAAATGTCTGCTTAATACCAGACCCTTATGAGTAGTTTTTACCACAAGAACAAATATAACCAAGGCCGTCATGCGCGCGGCGCTTCGAACGGGCATTCTTATGCGCGTCCGTCGCCGCAAAGACATGTCGAAGAGGCTGAACGCCAGTTTTTGGCGGGAACGCCTGTTGACCCGTCGCCGCGAATCCGTCTTGAGGACGGAAGCAAAGAGCTAACGATGCGGGCCATGGACCTGATTTGTCCCATCGGGATGGGCCAGCGCGGGCTGATTGTCGCTCCGCCCGGTTCAGGAAAGACGACATTCCTCAAGCACATCTGCCAGGCGGTCGCCAAAAGCCGTCCTGAAGTAAAGCTCTATTGCCTTTTGATTGATGAGCGCCCCGAAGAAGTGACTGATTTCAAACGGGCTGTTCCCGGCGAAGTCCGTTCGTCTTCGTCCGATCAGACCTACGAGCATCACATCCAGACCGCCGATGAGCTCATGCGTGAAGTGTTTCGTGAAGCCGCCGCAGGGGCCAATGTCATGGTGGTCATCGATTCATTGACGCGTCTGGCGCGCGTACATAACGCGCAGCGTCCATCGGGCGGACGGACGATGTCCGGCGGTGTCGATACCCGCGCCCTTGAAGTGCCACGGCGAATTTTCGGTGCTGCACGCAAGATCGAAAACGGCGGATCGCTTTCGATTTTGGCCACAATTCTTATTGAGACAGGCAGCCGCATGGATGAGGTCATTTTCGAAGAGTTTAAGGGAACGGGAAATATGGAAATCGTCCTTTCCCGCGAAATCGCCAATCACCGTATTTTTCCGGCCGTCAATATTTCCAAAAGCGCTACCCGTAAATGTGAGCTTTTAGTAGAGGCGGAAGAGCTTAAAAAGATCGAATTGCTTCGCAGGGGCTGGGCCGCTCTTAGTCCCGTTGAGGCGGCGGATCATCTGGTTAAGCAGTTACAAAATTATCCCACCAATCGCGAAATGCTCGCAAAAATATCTTAAGTCATTTAATATGTGTGACTTATGAATAAACCCATTAATCTGGAAATTATTATACAAAAGGGAACTTTTACAGCGGCCTCTCTGTCTAACTTGTGAACGATGAAACAAAGCCATGTTCAGGCAGGAGGTTGTATGTTACGCAAAGAATTCACAGCAAAAGTTTTATTAGGTGTTTCAGTCTTAACCATTCTCACCGCAGTCTTTCCGTTACAGGCGAACGCCTGGGACAGGCATGACAGACGCGGGTATAATCACCGCTCCAATTATCCATATGGCCGGACAGTTGTTCATCTTCCCGGCAAATATATTTCCATAACTTTCGGTACGGGCCGATTCTTTTACAGCGAAGGCCGCTTCTACCGAAATCGCGGTCGTGACTACGCTGTCGTCCAGCCGCCCGTCGGTGTCGTAATCGCAACAGTTCCTGCAGGATATCACAAGGTTATTATCGACGGCCGTTCATATTACTCTTATAATGGGGTCTATTATTCGCGGGTTGCACGCGGTTATCAGGTTGTCGAACCGCCTTCAAGCGTGATTGTTGAACCGGATATTGTGTCGGAAGATGTTGCGGCCAATGTTTCCGGCGGAGATTTTAGCGGATCGTTCACGGTCAATATCCCCGATTCCAAAAGGGGATACACCGCGGTCACGCTCAAACGGTCGGGATCCGGATACGTCGGTCCTCAAGGAGAGTTCTACTCGGAGTTTCCCAAGGTGGAACAATTGAGGGCGATGTATGCGCAATGACCATCGGACCATAATCAAGGTCAATGGCCATAACCGATCAGACGGATCTGTAGAAAGATTTGATGCAGGAAATTACCGACGACATATTAACGAAGGCATCGCAGGGCGATGTCGGATGTTTCAAGGAGATATACAAAGCCGCGGGAGGTTTTGTGTATAACGTTGCCTTTCGAGTGGTCGGCAGTAAGGAAGACGCTGAAGAAGTGACGCAGGAAGTTTTTTTGACGCTTCACCGTAAACTTAAGGAATTCCGTTTTCAATCGTCGTTCAAGACGTGGGTGTACAGGATCACGGTCAATCACGCGATCAATTATGCGAAGAAAGCAAAGAAAGACCGGCATAACGCGGTGGAATATGACGAAAATTTGAATGCCGTTCCGGTGGCCGCGCAGGCGAGGGCGGACATGGAACAAAAGGAAAAGGAACATTTGGTCAAAACGCTGCTGAGCAACTTAAACCCTGATCAAAGGGCATGCGTTGTGCTAAGAAATATCGAGGGCTTAAGTTATCAGGAAATAGCGGCTTCTCTTGGGATCAATATCAATACGGTCCGCTCAAGGTTAAAGCGAGCGAGAGAGGCATTAATGACTTTCGGAAAAGAGGTGGTCAATCATGAATTGTGAACGCATCCAGGAATTGATTTTAACGGATTATCTCGACGGTAGAATGGCCGACAACGCCAAGAAGCACATTGAAGAACATTTGTGCGTCTGCCCGGATTGTTTGCAGTTTGCAAAGGCCGCCAAGAAGACCGCATTCGACAGTTTTGAAGGGGTGGAAAAGGTGCAGCCTCCGGATCACGTCTGGGCGCGCATTGAAGAGGCGATCGTTGAAGAAAATGGTTCGTTCATCCGCCAGGCACCGCAGTGGCTTGAATATTTGAAAGCCCTGGTTTCTGTTCCACGTCCGGTGTTCGCTCTCGCGACGGTGCTTATTTTGTTTTTAGGAGTAGGGACTCTTCATCAAGTTAATATCGAGCGTCAGGCGGCGACCGAAGGATCGATGGAATATCTGGTTTCCTTGACGGATACGTCATCAACGTCATCATCCGCCGTCAGCGACTTTGGTACATCAGTTGAACAATATTTCTTGTAATTCATAATCGGGAGGTAACACATGAATAGGAAAACAACGACAATCATTGCGGCGGTTATGCTTTTGACAGGCGGTCTGGTTTTAACGGTTCATGCTCAGGATGGAAGTCCGGAGAAAAAAGAATGGAAAGAGCGCATGGAAGCCAAGAAGCAGGTGCTCTTTAAAGAGTTAAATCTGACGGATGCGCAGAAGCAGCAGCTTGATGAAAACCGCAAGAAAAGTCAGGAAAGCACGAAGGCTTTGCGTCAATCCATCCGCGACAATATGGATTTAATGGGCAAGGAGCTGGAAAAGGATGCTCTTGATATGGCCCGGATCAATCAGATCCAGGTGGAGATCAAATCTGCCCATGCCAAAATCATGGATAACCGTCTTCAGGGGATTCTTGAGGTACGGAGCATCCTGACTCCCGAACAATTCAAAAGATTTTCCGAGCATATGAAAAAAGAGAAGGACATGTTCCGGCAGAAGATGTCGCAGATGCGCGACGGTCCGGGGAACGGGCCTCAAGGAAGGCATGGCGATGAACCGCCTACGCAATAACGCGGGAGCGGTCGGGAAGCCGGCAGCTAAACATTATTCTAAAACTACAATGGCACACACCAGCAATGCATCAGCGTATTTCATACCTTTTAATGATCGTGTTCTTTCTTTTTGCCCGCGTGGGGCATGCCCAGGAAACGCTGACTTGGGAAGACTGTCTTAAGGAAGCCGCAGAAAATCATCCTGATCTTATTATTGCCTACGAAGAAATAACACAGTCCAAAGGTGATAAGACCATTGCCGCTTCCAGTCTTTTTCCGCAAATTTCGGCGGATGCCGCCATTTCAACATCTCACTTTAAACATTCAGGTTCATCCAAAAGTTCTTCTTACGGTGTTTCCGGCGAACAGCTCATCTTCGACGGGCTTAAGACCGTTAACGACACCCGCGCCGCTTCCGAAAATATCAAAGCCGCTAAAGAGTCTTATCGTTTCGCATCCTCCCAGGTGCGCTGGCGTCTGCGTACCGCATTCATCGGCCTTTTAAGAGCGCAATCTTTGGTGAAAATAACCGAAGATATCCGTCAGATCCGCAAACAGAATTGGGAATTGATCAAGCTCCGTTATGAATCAGGCATGGAGCATCGCGGGGCATTCTTGACCGCCGACGCCAACTTGGCCCAGGCGGAATTCGACATCAAGAGCGCCAAGCGTGCGGTCGAAGTTGCCCAGCAGGAATTGATCAAAGAGCTCGGGAGGTCGGAATTTTCTTCTATTGAGGTTAACGGTAATTTTGCGGTCGAGGCTGATATTGAAGAGAAGCCTGATTTTGTAAAGATCGCCGACAAACATCCGAATTTGTTAAAAGCCGTTGCGCAGGAAAACGCCGCGCTTTGGAACGTCAAGTCGAGCAAGGGTGATTTTCTCCCGACGGTCTCAGTGAATGGAGATCTAGGTAAATCCGGAAGCTCATGGCCGCCGGATGAATTCGGTTCCGGAGCTGGACTTCGTGTATCTTTGCCCATATTCTCGGGCGGTGTGCGTGTGGCGCGATTGTCGCAGGCCAAAAGCCTTTATCGTCAACTGCAGGCCAACGAACGCGGCACCAAGGATGGGCTTTTGGTGGCGCTTCGCTCATCGTGGAATGATTTTGAGGATGCCGTCGACAATATCGACGTGGAGAAAAAATTTATGGCCGCGACCGAAGAACGCTCCAAGATTTCGGAATCCCAGTATTCCGTCGGCCTTATTTCATTTGATAACTGGACGATCATTCAGGATGATCTGGTCCGTCAGAAAAAGTCGCTTTTAGATGCGCAGGCTAACGCTCTTTTGGCGCAGGCCAACTGGATTGAAGCGCAAGGGGAGACGCTCGAATATGAAGAATAAAATAGGAATTATCATCGGTGTGATCGTTGTTGCGGCGGGAATTTGGATGTTCACCGCCAAGTCCCGCGCTGCGGCATCTTCGGCGGAAACGGTGAGAATCGTCAAGCCGGAGATGGGGGACATCCGTGTCACTATCTCGAGCCAGGGCACGATCCTTCCGGAAAACAGACTGCAGATCAAACCGCCGGTCAACGGGCGTATAGAAAAACTTTTGGTGAAAGAAGGGCAGCAGGTTAAGTCAGGCGAGATTTTGGCCCAGATGAGCTCGACCGACCGCGCGGCGCTTTTGGACGCGGCCCGCGGCCAGGGTGAGACGGCGATTAATTATTGGCAGGACGTTTATAAATCGATTTCTTTGATCGCGCCTATGGATGGGCAAGTGATCGTCGCAACCATTCAGCCCGGCCAGACAGTGACAACTGCTGACGATGTTGTGGTTCTTTCCGACCGCCTGATCGTCCGCGCGCAGGTCGATGAAACCGACATCGGTAAAGTCAAACTTGGCCAGAACGCTACCATAACATTGGACGCCTACCCCGACGTGAGAATCAAGGCATCGGTCAAACATGTCTATTATGAATCGAAGACCGTCAATAACGTTACGGTTTACGAAGTAGATTTGAGTCTGGAAAAAGTCCCGGAATTTTTCCGTTCGGGGATGAACACAAACGTGGATTTTGTGATTGAAAATAAAGAAGATGTCCTCGTAATTCCAAGCGAGGTGGTCCAGCGCCGTCAGAGAAAGTCGGTTGTCACGATCAAGTCGGAAGGCATGAAAACTGAAGAACGTGAAATTGTTCTCGGTGCCGCCGATGACAAGAATGTGGAAGTCGTCTCCGGACTGACCGAAGATGATGAGATTGTTTATAAAAGTCAGAAATACCGTGTGCGTAAAGAGGGCGGAACCAATCCTTTTATGCCGAACGCCGGCGCAAGGGGTGGTCAGGGGCAAGGCCGCCGTTAAGATATGATCGAGCTTAAGAATATCGTTAAAACCTATCACATCGGCACGATCGAAGTTCGCGCGGTGCGTGATGTCTCGTTGACGATCGCGGCCGGGGAATTCGTCGCCATCATGGGCGCTTCCGGTTCGGGGAAATCCACCCTCATGCATTTGATGGGGCTTCTGGACCGTCCCGACGGG
Source organism: Candidatus Omnitrophota bacterium (assembly GCA_017987425.1). Taxonomy (GTDB): domain Bacteria; phylum Omnitrophota; class Gorgyraeia; order Zapsychrales; family Fredricksoniimonadaceae; genus JAGNTT01. The sequence continues at coordinate 2,296 of JAGNTT010000041.1, read as the reverse complement.
GGAGAATATTTCTTGGCGGGTCAGCCGGTACACGGTTTGGATGATGAGCAGATGGCTCAGGTCCGCAACCGTCTCATCGGATTTGTCTTTCAGCAGTTTCATCTTTTGCCGAGAATGACGGCGATCGAGAATGCGGGGCTTCCGCTGATGTATGCCGGGCGGAAGGATGAAGAGTCGAAAGTCCGTCAGGCGCTGACTTCCGTCGGGCTTGCTGAGCGTATGACGCATAAGCCCAATGAACTTTCCGGCGGTCAGCAGCAAAGAGTGGCGATCGCCCGCGCGTTGGTCAATGATCCGCTGATCATTTTTGCCGATGAGCCTACAGGAAATCTTGATACTAAGAGTAAAGACGAAATCATGGGAATTCTCAAAGGTCTTCATGAACAAGGCAAGACCATTGTGATGGTCACCCATGAGCCGGAAATGGCAGAGCATGCCCAGCGCGTCATTCAGATGCGGGACGGTGTTGTCATTTCCGATGTTCGAAAACCCGCCAAGACATCCCAAAAAATTGCCGAGCCTAAACAGGTCGTTGATATTTCAAAATTTTCCGACGCTGTTTATGATTATACAAAAGTTATGGATGCGTCTCGTCAGGCGATTTTTGCCATGATCTCACACAAAATGCGTTCGTTTCTTTCTATTTTGGGGATCCTCATCGGTGTCGGTGCTGTGATTGCCATGCTGGCCATCGGGGCCGGCGCGCAAGCTTCCGTCGAGCAGCAGCTTGCTTCCTTGGGTTCGAATCTTTTAATGGTGCGGTCGGGTTCGCAGAGAGTGGGCGGGGTTGCGATGCAGAGCGGATCGGTCACGCGCCTCACATTGCAGGACGTCGCTGCTCTCGGCCAGCTTTCAGACAAAGTCAAAAGTGTCAGCGGTTCGGTGTCGGGCCGCGCGCAGGTCGTATATAACGATAAAAATTGGAATTCGCAGCTGGAAGGTGTGGATGTTTCTTACGCCAAGATGAGGGCTTCCGAGGCGACGATGGGAAGATTCTTTACGGCTGAGGAATTGAAACAGCGTGAGAAGGTTGTTTTGCTCGGAACAACCGTTGTTAAGCAGCTCTTTGGAGATGCAAATCCTATCGGCGAGACCATTAAAATCAATCTGATCAGTTTTCGTGTCATCGGTATACTTCCGCAAAAAGGCGCCAACTCGTTCCGGGATCAGGATGACTCTTTGATCGTTCCGTTATCGACCGCGATGTACCGCGTGCTCGGCAAACAGTATGTGGAGACCATTTATGTGGAGGCGGTGTCTCCGGAGGAAATGGCTTCGATGCAGGAAGAGGTTTCCGACCTTCTCATCAAGCGTCACCGGATTCCGAAGAAATCGGCGGATGATGCGTTTCAGATCCGCAACATGTCGGACCTTAAGGCTGCTCTGGAATCGACAACGAAAACAATGTCGTGGCTTTTGGGATCGATTGCGGCGATCTCGCTTTTGGTTGGCGGCATCGGGATCATGAACATCATGCTGGTGTCGGTGAGCGAGCGGACGCGGGAGATCGGTCTTCGCAAGGCGATCGGCGCGACCCGCCGCGACATCATGATACAGTTTCTCGTGGAAGCCGTGCTGATGTCTTTAATCGGCGGAATCGCGGGAGTGGCGCTCGGCATCGGCGCCGCCGTGTTGATTACACTTTTGGCCGGCTGGGCGGTCAAAGTCTCGCTATTTTCAGTCATTCTTGCCACGCTTTTTTCTTTCAGCGTCGGTCTTGTCTTCGGGCTTGCTCCGGCATATAAGGCGTCTCTTCTGAATCCCATCGAAGCTCTGCGTTACGAATAACCTTTCTTTACAAAGTCTCTTACCCGTCGCTATTTCCTTCGATTGTTTGTAGGATTGGCAGATTTTTTATGATATGATGCCGCAGTAAAATATTTATCACGAATTATTCAATTGCATAAAGGTTTTAGATGCAGTCCCCGCAAGCTACAGATTGGAACCGTTTTTGGAGCAGGCCCGCTTCACAGCAGTTTGGACAGATCAGCTGGTCGAAGAGCCGCATTCTGAATGTTTTAAAACCCTACGCGGTTTCCGGCAAAAAAGCCCTTGATGCCGGCTGCGGCAGCGGTTTTTTTTCAAGTTTTTTCTGTAATCAGGACATGGCCACGGTTGCCGCCGATTATTCCGACAGCGCTCTCGAAATGGCCAAGATTTCCACGGGCGGCAAATGCCGTCTTTTGCGGGTCGACTTTCTTAAAGAAGACCTTTCCAAAAAAATTTCCGACCGTTTCGATCTTATCTTTTCCGATGGACTTCTAGAGCATTTCTCCGGTCAGGAGCAGGATATCAT
>JAGNTT010000194.1 GCA_017987425.1 Candidatus Omnitrophota bacterium | reverse complement strand
GCACGTGTCTTATACCAAGGGATGTTTCTTAGGGCAGGAGCCGATCGCCAAAGTCCACAACCGTTCGAAGCCCACATGGAAGCTGGTGGTCCGTCCCGAAGACGAAAGTTCTCCGGAAGACCAGGCTAAGATGACGTCTAAAACCCGCGATCCCCAAAGCGGAAAGATTATAGGTTTTGTGTTTGTGAAGAACGTCCCGGCGGCCGGCTAGCGGCTTCTTTCTCTTTACCTTTTGTGATAGAATTGTGGCCTAACTTTTGACTTTCCCGCATCCGGTGAGGAAAGTCTATGATGGAGGAATGCATGGACATACGTACCAAAGCTGTTCACACCGGTGTGAACAAAGATTCGTCGTACAATTCGGTCATCACGCCTATTTATCCGACATCGACGTTTTATTTCGAAGAGATCGGAAAAAATAAAGGTTATGATTACACCCGCAGCGGCAACCCAACGCGCGCGGCGCTTGAGCAGAATATCGCGGCGCTCGAAGGCGGAGTCGACTGCTCAGTCACAGCCACCGGCATGGCCGCGATCACCGCTGTCATGTTTTATCTCAAACCGGGCGATCACATCGTCACCGGCGACGACATTTACGGCGGCACCTACCGTTTATTCAATGCCGTCCTGCGTCCGATGGGATTTGATTTTTCCTTCATCAACATGCGCGACCACAAAGCGGTCAAAGAGGCCATCGGTCCCAAAACCAAAATGGTGTGGATTGAAACCCCGTCCAACCCGCTTTTAAATATCATTGATATTGAAGCTATCGTTAAACTCGCCAAGGCAAAAAATTGCATCAGTGTTGTCGACAACACATTCCTGTCCCCGTATTTCCAGAAGCCTTTTGAATTAGGCGTCGACATTGTCGTCCATTCCACGACCAAATATTTGAATGGCCACAGCGACGTGGTGGGCGGGGCGATCATCTATGCCAACAAACAGCTGCAGGAACGCGGCCGTTATCTGGTCAACGCGCTTGGTGTTTCCGAAGCCCCGTTTGATGCGTGGCTTGTTCTGCGCGGTGTCAAGACGCTCGCTTACCGGATGGAAGCCCACCAGGCCAACGCGCTTAAGATCGCGCAGTTCCTGGAATCCCACAAGAATGTAAAGAAGGTTTATTATCCCGGCCTTAAGAGCCATCCCCAGCAGGCTTTGATCAAGAAGCAGATGAAGGGATTCGGCGGAATGCTTTCTTTTGAATTGAACACGAAGAAAGTCGAGCTTAACGCGTTTTACAAGAAGCTTAAATTTTTTGCGCTGGCTGAATCGCTCGGCGGCGTTGAATCATTGATCGAATCTCCCTGGTTCATGAGCCATGTGTCCATGGGCGAAGCGGGACTCAAGGCTTCCGGCATCACGCCCGAGACCGTCCGCGTGTCCGTCGGGGTAGAGGCGGCCGAAGATCTCATTGATGATTTGGGCAACGCTTTAAAAGGATAGTTATGATTCGCGAGAGACGTATGACGTGGGACGTTAGACGATGGTTGATGTTTGTGCGACGAACATTATCCCAAACGTCTTACGTCCTACTTCTCACGTCCTACGTTTTTTTTACAGTCTCATTGGCGCAGGCGGGGGTGATCACCATCGCCGACATTCAAAGCGCGTTCATGCAGAAAGATTATCCCAAGGTCAAAGAGCTCACCGGCACATTCACCAGTCAGCCGATCACTCCACAGGAAAAATCTGAAGCACTGTATTACTCGGCGTTAAGCGATCTGTGGCTCGGTCAGTATGCGTTTGCCCGTCAGACCGTTCAGCAGGTGATCGACTCCAAACCATCTCCGGATTTGATGGATAAGGCGTCGCTTGCTCTGATCGATACGTATTATATGGAAGGTGATTATAAGAATTCGCTGAATCTGGCTGAGGATTTTTTGAAAAACAATCCCAAGTCAGAGTTTTCAAGCTCGGTGTATTTAAAAGTTGCCCGCTCGTATCTCAAGCTCGCCGATTGGGACAAAGGCCGGGGATACCTTGAGAAAATCGTCAACCAGTATCCTAACAGCCTCGAGCGTTTTCATGTTGAACAGCTTTTGCAGGAGAGCCAGTTCTTTGCCGTTCAGGTGGGATCGTTCCAGGAGCGTTCGGCTTCGGAAAGTCTCGCTAATGAGCTTCAGAATAAAGGCGAATATGCCTATGTGGTTGAGGCAAATTCCCCGGACGGCAAGAAGCTTTACCGCGTGCGCGTCGGGAAATTCCAGCAGTTTAATGAAGCTCAGCAGCTTGAAACCAAATTGGCCCAGCTTGGGTATCCCACCAAGATTTATCCTTGATGCAAGCAGCGAATCCCTCAAAAATTATATTTATCGTTGGTCCGACGGGGGTCGGTAAATCCAAGGTCGGACTGGAGCTGGCAAGACTTCTCGATGCGGAGATCGTTTCGTGCGACGCGATGCAGGTGTACCGGGAAGTTTCAATTGCCAACGACAAGCCTTCCGCTGCTGAGCTTGAATCCGTGAAGCATCATATGGTCGGCTGTGTCAGTGTTACCGAAGAATTCGATGTGGCGCGCTACCGCAAGGAAGCCGTGGAGGTCATCGAAGATATCTTGAAACGTAACAAGCTTCCGTTGATTGTGGGCGGCAGCGGGATGTATGTGTCCATCCTTCTTGATGGCATTTTTGAAGGCGGTACGGAAGACCCGTTTATCCGTCGTCAGCTGGAAGATGATGCCAAAGTTCAGGGCATTGAAAAGTTGTACCTGCGTTTGAAAAAAGTCGATCCGGATTCAGCCGCTAAAATCAATCCCAATGATGCGCGCCGCATCATCCGTTCGCTGGAAGTGTATGTGGCCATGCGAAAGCCCATCAGCGAGGTCCAGAAAAGACGAACCGGACTGTGGGGGAAATACGACATCAGGATTTTTGCGCTCAATCGCGAACGCCAGGAATTGTATGACCGCGTCAACCGCAGAGTGGATGCGATGTTTGACGGCGGTCTGATCGAAGAAATGAAAAGTCTTAAGGAACTTCCATTGAGCCGCACGGCGTCCGGTATGATCGGTGTTCCTGAAGTCACGGAATATCTCGACGGCAAGGCCCCGTTGGAAGACGTTAAGGAAACTATGAAAATGAACTCCAGGCATTATGTTAAACGGCAGCTGACCTGGTTTCGGAAAGACAAACGTCCAACCTGGATTGATTTAAGGGAAGACGAATCTCCGGCCGAAACGGCGGAGAGAATACGGACAATGATATGAGCAAAGAACGCATACTTCTGGCAATCGTCACATTTAAAAAACCGGGCGCCTGGTCGCAGGAAGATATCGCCGAGGAAATGAAGGAATTGGTCAAGACTTGCGGCGGCTTGGTGGTTGATAC
>JAGNTT010000193.1 GCA_017987425.1 Candidatus Omnitrophota bacterium | reverse complement strand
GCTATCATCGACTACGGCATGGGCAATTTACGCAGCGTTCAAAAGGCGCTGGAGAATGTGGGAGCCCAGACAGTCGTGACCTCGGATAAAAAGGTCATCGCCAAAGCCGATAAGGTTGTGCTTCCCGGCGTCGGCGCCATGCGTCCGGCCATGGAGCGGCTCAAAGAATTGGGATTGGTCGATACTATTTTTACTGTCATTGATGACGGTAAACCTTTTTTAGGAATCTGCCTCGGTCTCCAGCTTCTGTTTGAAAAAGGCCTTGAAGGCGGAGAAGTCAAGGCTCTCGGTATTTTAAAAGGCAGTGTCCGGCCGTTCCAGGGTGATATCAAAGTTCCCCACATGGGCTGGAACCAGATCAATATACAGTCTCTGGGTAAAAAGATGTACGAAGGTGTTGCCGAGAACGCGAATGTGTATTTTTGTCATTCGTATTGCGTGGTTCCGAAAAATGAAGACTCAAACATTTATGCCACACTGACCGATTACGACGGGCCATTTGTCTCGTCGATCTGTAAGGGGAATATCTGGGCGGTGCAGTTTCACCCGGAGAAAAGCCAGAAAACAGGTTTAAAAATTTTAGAGAATTTCGTGAAACTATGATTTTATTTCCAGCGATTGATCTTAAGGGCGGCAAAGTAGTCCGGCTCCTGCAGGGGCGGTTCGATGATGTCACCCAGTATTCCACCAATCCCGTGACCGTGGCCCAGAAATGGGAATCATTGGGCGCTCAATGGCTTCACTTGGTCGATTTAGACGGCGCACAGACCGGGCAGATGAATAACATGGAATGGATTTTTAATATTGCCCATTCGGTCAAGATTCCGGTCCAGGTGGGCGGGGGTGTCCGTTCCGAAGAGGCCATTGCCAAATTGCTTGAAGGCGGAGTCGCCAGAGTCATTCTGGGAACGCGCGTCGTTGAAGATGAAAACTTTTTGATCGGCGTTCTGGCCAAGTGGCCCGATCAGATCGCGGTCAGCCTCGATCATTCCGGCGGTTACGTCGTGACCCGCGGATGGGTGGTCATGTCGCCGTGGCCTTTGCTCGATTTTGCCCGTAAGCTTGAAGGTTTAGGTTTGCGGTATTTGATTTCAACCAATATTGCTGTCGACGGCATGCTTAAAGGGCCCGATTTCAATGGCATGAGCGAACTGCTCAATGCCGTGAAAATCCCGGTCATCGCTTCCGGCGGGATATCATCGATCGGCGACATCAAAACATTCCTCGACATGAAGGCCCCCAATCTGCTGGGCGCCATTACAGGAAAAGCCATTTACGAGGGTAAACTCGATTTCAGTGAGGCTGTGAAGCTATGCTCAACAAAAGGATAATTCCGTGCCTTGATGTTAAAGACGGTCGCGTCGTCAAGGGCGTGAACTTCGTCGAACTTAAAGACGCGGGAGATCCCGTCACGATTGCCAAGGCGTATGACGAGCACGAAGCCGATGAAATTGTTTTTCTCGATATCACCGCGAGCCATGAAAAGCGCGGCATTCTTTTAGAAATTGTGCGCCAGACCGCCGAGCAGGTATTCATGCCTCTCACCGTCGGCGGCGGTGTGAGCAAAATCCAGGACATCCGCGATCTTTTAAATGCCGGGGCCGATAAGGTCTCGATCAATACCGCGGCGGTCAAAAGTCCGCAGCTTATTTCCGAAGGTGCAGCCATGTTCGGCAGCCAGTGCATCGTGGTTGCGATCGATGCCAAAGAAGTCGGCGATCACTGGGAGGTGTTTACCCACGGCGGAAGAAACGCGACCGGTATGAACGCGGTGGACTGGGCGAAAAAAGTAGAAGCGTTAGGCGCGGGCGAGATACTGTTGACCAGCATGGATGCCGACGGGACCAAGGACGGCTATGATATCGGACTGACCGACGCGGTGTGCAAGGCGGTCAACATCCCGGTCATTGCTTCCGGAGGCGCCGGCAAACTGGAAGATTTTTATGCAGTGCTGACTGAAACGTCGGCGGACGCGGCCCTGGCCGCATCGGTTTTTCATTACGGCGAAATACCGATTGATAAAGTGAAAAGTTATTTAAAATCAAAAAAGGTGAATATACGATGAGCGGATCTCCCGAAGCAGAAACAATTCAAATTACGGTCAACAATCTGGATAAACTGAAATTCAATTCCGAAGGTTTGATTCCGGCCATTGCCCAGGATTACAAGAACAATGAAGTCCTCATGATGGCGTGGATGAATATCGATTCCCTGCGCGACACGCTGACCAAGGGCAAGGCGTCCTATTGGTCCCGTTCACGCAAGACGTATTGGGTGAAGGGTGAGACATCGGGCCATTTTCAGGAAGTAAAAGAAATTTATTATGACTGCGATTGCGATGTTCTGTTGATGAAGGTCGACCAGATCGGCTCGGCCTGTCACACCATGAAGCGCAGCTGTTTTTATCGAAAGATTGAAAAATAAAATGTAGGGGCGGTTATCAACCGCCCGCGATTTGGGCGATCAATGATCGCCCGTACACGATTCCTATGAATTCATTATCCAAAGAAGAATTTCTAAAGCTGTCGAAACAAGGCAATCTCATTCCGGTCTTCAAAGAAATTCTCGGAGACATGGAAACGCCGGTGTCCGCCTATCTGCGGTTATCCAAGAAATCGAAGCATTCATTTCTTCTGGAATCCGTCGAGGGCCAGGAAAAAGTAGCGCGTTATTCATTCATCGCCCGTTCGCCAGAACTTGTGGTGCGCAGCAAGGGAAGCGCCGCCGAGATCATCCGCCTCAATAAAGGAAAAGTCTCCAAAGAACATCTGACCGTCAAAGATTCGCCGTTATCGCTGATGCGCGAACTGATGTCGCACTATAAGTTTGTCGCGGTCCCGCAGCTGCCGGTTTTTTGCGGCGGGATGGTTGGCTTTTTAAGTTACGACAGCGTACGTTTTTTCGAACGTCTGCCGGACCAGACCAAGGATGAACTCCAAATCGCGGACATGGTTTTTGTCATGGCCAAGGAGCTTGTGATATTTGACCATCTTCATCACAAGATCAAAGTGATTGCCTGCGCCGAAGTCGGCCCCAAAGACTCCGTTGCGGTCAAAGTCAGAACATATAACGAAGCATTAAAGAAAATAAACGAGCTTATCAACGATCTTGAAAGTCCGTTACCCCGGTCAGCCAAACGAGCGGTCTCTAAGCCAAAGCCGATCAAGGTCAAATCCAATATTTCCCCCAAACAATTCGAAGAAAGCGTCATCAAAGCCAAGAAAGAGATTAAAGAAGGGGAGATTATCCAGATCGTCCTTTCCCAGAGATTTGAGGTTGACATTTATACCGATTCGTTTAATATCTACAGGACTTTACGGGCGGTCAATCCGTCCCC
>JAGNTT010000040.1 GCA_017987425.1 Candidatus Omnitrophota bacterium | reverse complement strand
GTCACCGGCCCGACGGGTTCCGGCAAAACGACCACCCTGTACGCCGCGCTTCAGCACATTAAATGTGAAACCAAGAATATTGTCACGATCGAGGATCCCATAGAATACCTTATCGACGGGATCAATCAGCTTCAATTAAGCCGTTTCAAGGATGTCACGTTCACCAGCGGACTGCGAAGTATTCTTCGCCAGGATCCGGACGTTATTCTGGTGGGTGAAATCCGTGATAAGGAAACCGCCGAGATCGCGTTTCGCGCCTCGCTGACCGGGCATCTTGTGTTCTCTACTCTGCACACCAACAGCGCTGTTTCCTCGCTCACACGGCTTTTGAACATCGGACTTGAACCGTATCTTATTTCTTCGTCAGTTAGTGTGCTGGTCGCACAAAGACTTGTCAGATCGATCTGCCCCAACTGCAAGGAACAATACACCCCCGATGTTGATCTTTTAAAGAAATTTAGAAGTTATTTAAGAGAATCGCATACGCCCAAATTTTATAAAGGCCACGGTTGCGAACACTGTAATTTCTCCGGATTTTATGGACGGACATCCATCTTTGAAATCATCCGCGTGGATGACAAAATCAAAGAACTTATTTTTAACAAGGCCTCCGAGAGTGTTATTCTCAAGCAGGCGATCAACAGCGGCATGAGGACGCTGGTTGAATCGGGCGTCATGAAAGTGCTCGCCGGTATGACCACGCTTGATGAAGTCGCCAAGGTCTCCGAAGTGATTGAAGAAAAAGTCGAAGTGTCCGACCTGCTCGACCAGGTTGACCGGATCGTCAAAGGATCTCTCAGCCGGCCTGACGAAGAGAAGACTTTCTCCGTCGAGGGTTGATCCGCATTTTATCCCCCCTTTTCTGCAAACCGGTCTTGCCATTGCGGTTTATCCCGAGTAAAATACATCACATTTAATTTCAAATATTCATTCGGAACGATTTATGGCCCAGACTATCCTTGTGGTGGATGACGATCAAGACTTGGTCTATATCATCACGGAATTTCTAAAAAAGCACGGTTACGAAATTCTCATCGCTCCCGACGGACAGCAGGCTCTTGATCTGATCAAGACGACCCTGCCGGATCTCATCATCGCGGATTTGACCATGCCCAACATGGGCGGGTGGCATTTTACTCAAAAGGTGCGCGAAGATAAACGATGCGCCCATATACCCATCATTGTCCTCAGCGGACTGCTTGAAAGTGACTCCGAACCTGAAACCTTTGAAGCGGCCAACGCCTACATGGGTAAACCGTTCGAAGTATTCAAGCTGCTTGAAAAAGTTCAGACTCTTTTAATAAAGCCCCAATAACACATCCCGCCAACGTTTTTCAGCTCCAATTCAATTAAAAAAGTTTAATGTTCGTTTCATCTTCTTCTCATCTTTTGTTTGATATTATTTACCCAGTCAATCAGGTTGGTTACTGGAACAAGCAAATTTTTAACGAAGTTAACAAGGAGAATGTTATGAGAAAACGACCTATCTTAGAAACTGTAGTTCTTTCGGCTGCGCTTGTTTTCATCCCGCTTGTTACGCGCGCTGCGCTGTACGGGGATTCGAAAATTGTCGCCGGTATCGTCAAGGCTGTTTCCGATGATTCCATTACGGTGACAGAAAATGCCGCCGACGGCAGCCAGGGAAATGATATTACCCTCCAGGCCCAGTCCGCAACTCAGTATCCGGATATCCAGCTCAAAGATCTCAAAGAAGGGGACCGCATCAGAGTTGAATATCATGAAGATCAAAATTTGAAGGTTGCAGACAGCGTTGCCAAGGACGATAGCCAAACGTCCGGAAACATGGCTCAATAATTGAAAAAGGTCCAGAGAAAGCGTTTTCTTCTCTGGGCCTTTTTTTTCCAAGCGGGAAATTTCGCATCTTCATAAACTGCATAAGGATGAAATATTTAGCATAATAAACGTCCACAAGGTATATTTAAAGTGGATGTATATAGTCTCACGATAAAGGCAAACTTATCGAAAGATAAGGACGCAAAGCTAAAGGACCCTCTGAAAACAATTCAAGGGTAGCCTGGCTGCCGAAGATGACGAAGAAGTCTATTCAGGCCTAATTCAGTGAGAATTAGGCTTTTTCTTTTTCATCGGAAAATTTCAGGCGGCCGGCGGTATTGGAAGGCGGTGCCATATGTCCAAGCGGATTTTACTGATCGATGATGAGCGGGATATAGTACAGATCATGCGTAAGAAGGTTCAGGCAGCGGGATATGAAGTGAGCGTCGCTTATAACGGTGAGGAAGGGCTTGAGATCACGGAACATGAACATCCCCATCTGATCTTGACCGACGTGATGATGCCGGTTATGGACGGCCTCCGGTTTTACCGCGAGTTAAAAAGCCGGCAGGACTTAAGCCACATTCCTGTTATTGTTGCCTCTGCGCACGGCGGAACGGAAGACGCATTCCGTGTCCTCGGTATCAAAGATTTTTTAAACAAACCTTTTGAAACGCAGGTTCTTCTGGATAAGGTGAACGGTTTTTTTCATGAGAACAGGGCTGTTAATGTCCTTATGGCGACAAAGATGCTTTATCTCATTAAAAGTATTTTGAATGAATCGTGGAACGCGCTCGAGAACATCAATCTGCAGCTGACCAGAAGTCAGGCGACGGTCGTGGAAGAGGCGGTCAGTCTGAAGCCGCAATTAATCGTACTGGACGTCGACATGTTTTTTTCGCCGACGGCTGATGAAGTGGTGCGGACTTTGCGCTCGCATCCGGATCTGAAGGAGACCACGATCCTGCTTACCCGCAGCATGCTGGGTGATCTGGCTGCACTTGCAGGCAGCCGACAGTCGGACAAGGCCGTCGAGGATTGCATGGCCCGCGGCGCCAGTCATTTTATCGGATCGCTCAATAAGAATTCCCTGATGTCCGTGATTAAGGACTATTGTCGTTAAAAGTGTATATAATCATTTTGTGAACCCCGGTTTGTTGACCGGGGTTTTTTTATTTGTCTTTAACTTAAAAATGATAAGGAGAAGATAAAAAAACCTGCACTGTTCAGTGCAGGGGAAAGGTCCCTCTCCGGACCGGCTTATCCTGGGTCATGTAATCCCGTAGTTTAGAATTAGAACGTGCCTTGCGGGATCGGATCAGTCCGTCGGTATTTTGTCCGGAAGAGGTTTTGGGAATAGTTCTCGAGATATTGCCGGCGCACATTCCGGACCAGATACCGACAGACGATCCAGTACAAGCGTTGGACCCAGCGCAATCTCGAGAACCGGGGATGGTTGCGGTACTTGTGTGGGGACAAGTACTGCATCATAAAAGACATCAGCGGTCGGGCCTGCCACCGGCGTCTGAGGCACAAACACTCGATCCGGGACGGGTGTTGAATGAGGTACCGGAATCGGGACCGGTACATCGGCCGGACCGGGCGCGGCCGTATCAAACACCGGTGCGGGACCGGGAGGGCAAAAGCCCTGCGCACAGTCCTCAAGGACCCTACCACTGGAACAAAATTTTGTGACATTGAGACGATCATTCATTTCCTGCTAAACGTAAAAAGCCTGCTTCCGAAGTGGACGCAGGCCTAAACAAAATCGATTGATTTTGAATTGTTTCGGCGGCTAGGCTGCCCACGCGGAGGCGTTGGGCCCTATAGCTTTGCGTCCCTACCTTACGGTAGGTTTGCCATTATCGGTATTCTAGGCTTAAGTATGTCATCGGCAACGGGATAAATCAAGGCTGTGCGGCCATCTTAAAGTATTCTTATATATTGAGTTATAATTTAAGAGAAATAATACAAAATGAACCTTCTAAGGTCATTTAATAAATTGGTTCACCCTGAGCGAACCCGAAGGGTGAGTCGAAGGGTCTAGATCCTTCGACTTTGCCCCGACTACTGTCGGGCTACGCTCAGGATTTCGGGGGACGGAAATAAATACTCCGACACCCCCCTCAAAATTAAGAAAATATGTTAAACTACGAATCATGAGACATTTATTGCCTAGTAACAAGAAAGCTTTCTTTTCCATGGAAGCCCTATTGGGATTGTTGGTCGTTGTTGTGACGGTTTCCTGGATTATCGTAATTGTATGGAAGTCGGCTTCGGTTCAAGAGTCCGCGCGGTATGAAGATGTTGCGCTTGGTCACGCCGAATTTATATTGTCCAATATCCAAAAGGCGCCGCTCGAAACCCTTGCGCATGACATTCAAAAAGGTATCTGGAATTATCCCAACGGTCCTGCCATTGCCGCGGCTGGTTTGCTGGTTTTGCCGGGTGAATATATTATTACGGAATGCGAAGGCGAAGGCGCCTTGCGTGTGACGGTGACCGTGCGCTGGAGAGACATCAGCGGGGAGATGAGAGAAAAAGCCGCGGAAGCAACATTCGGTGGATAATGACCAAAGTTTTGAAAAATTTATGGACGCTTGCCAGTATTTTTATTTTGTGTTCCTGTGGCCCCGCTCCCGTCGCCGAGAAAACTTTTCCCGATAAAGTACGGACCGCCGACGATTTCGCGCTTTTGGATCATACCGGAAAGTTTCATCAATTATCCTATTACTCCGATCACAAAGCCGTAGTTTTGATTTCTCAAGGGAACGGTTGTCCCATCATCCGCCAGACGATCAAGCAGATTAATCAATTGAGCGACGAGTATTCCTCCCGTGGTGTTGTGTTTCTTATGATTAACGCTAACTCACAGGATGACCGCGCATCCATTGTCCAGGAAGCGAAGGAATTCGGCATCCGCATTCCGGTACTTGAAGACAACGCGCAGTTTGTCAGCAGGTCGCTTGACCTGACCCGCATCGCTGAGGCGATTGTCATCGATCCGAGCAATTGGAAAATTATTTATCAGGGGCCGGTCGATGACCGTCTCAATTATGAAACACAGAAGATTTTTGCCGGAAAACATTATTTGAAGGATGTCCTCGATCGCCTTCTCGACGGGAAAGATGTTGTGCCGGTAAAGATTCCTGCCAAAGGATGCTTGATCGGCTTCGAGTATGGAAAACAGCTGACTTATGTTCATGATGTGACGCCAATTCTCATCAAAAGTTGTCTTCCATGCCATTCGCCCGGCGGTGTCGCGCCCTGGAGCATGGATGATTACAATAAAGTTAAAGGCTGGGGGCGCATGATCAGTGAATCGGTGCGTGTCAAACGCATGCCTCCGTGGCAGGCGGATTCGCATTATGGAAGTTTCAGCAATGACATCGCTTTGACGCCTGAAGAAATGCGTACGCTCGTCGACTGGGTGGATCAGGGATTTGTGCGGGGTGAAGGAGATGATCCGCTTTTGACTGCGCCACGGCCGCAGTTTAAAGAATGGGAGCTTGGTCAGCCGGATGTCATATTTTCGTTATCAGAGGAACAGAATCTTCCTTCGACGGGAGTGATTGCCTACAAGATCGTACCGGCGGATAAACCTATCGAAGAAGACATGTGGGTCAGGGCGGTTGATCTTCAGCCGGGCAATCGTAAATCCGTGCATCACTGCGATGTCGCGGTTCAGCTCCCTCAGGATTTGGCCACGGCCAAAGAAGCGAGCGCGCAGAGCTGGTCCAAACGTTCCGGAATGTTTGTCGATGGAGTCGGCCAGATCATTGCCGGGTACGCGCCCGGGTATGACAGTTATTTTGTGCTGCCTGAAGGCTCAGGACTCTTTATTCCCAAAGGATCGGCGCTCAATTTCTGGATGCATTATATTGCGACAGGAAAGCCCGAGAAAGATATGACACGTTTCGGTGTATATCTTCATAAGGAAAAGCCTTCGCGTGTGTATTCGTTCGTCCATCTGTCGAATAAAGCGGTCAAGATTCCTCCGGGAGAAAAAGAATACCGCATCAGCGCCTCGCATGTGTTCGACAGGGATGTGGTCCTGACGTCGCTTGCGCCGCACATGCATTTTCGAGGGCACAGCATGCGCCTGACCGCTGATTATCCCGACGGAACAACTGAAGTCCTGCTGTCGGTTCCGAACTTCAAGTTTTCCTGGCAGCGTCGCTATATTTTTACCGAGCCCAAGAAGATTCCCGCCGGCACACGGATTACTGCGGACGGAGTATTTGATAATTCCGCGCAGAACCTAGACAATCCGGATCCTTCGAAGACAGTGAATTTCGGCAGTCAGAGCGAAGACGAAATGTTCAGCGCTTTTATTGCTTATATGACTGATAACGACAGCCTTTAATGGTCTAAATAAAAAACGTAGGGGAGGGTTTCAAGCCCTAACCTACGTTTTTTTATTAAATGAGATAATTTACCGGTCTTTAAACCATTCCTCGTGCAGTTTTTTCATGTCCACAATCCACGCATGCCCCAGTTCACGGTCACGGTCGTCGATTTTATTCTCAATCAGATCCAGATAAGCGCAATATTCTTCTTCCTGCGGCCAGATCCTGCTGGAAGCCAGAGTCGGGAATGAGGCGGCGACATAGCGGTGGAATGTTCCGGACTCGATGAGTTTGGTGAGGTCTTTGTCTTGGTCAAACTCTGGAAAACGGCAGTTTACAAAAATACTTTTTCCCATGTGAACAGGAATCAGCATGTAACCGTCTTTGGCTTCGCGGATGGATTCCACCCGTTTAAACTTGATCAGGTTTTTCTCGGCGGGGCGATTAAGGACATTGGCCGTGTTGATATTATGCGGATGCAGAGTATAAGCGTAGAACGTTTCTCCGGGATGGGCGGCGAACCAATCATGCAAGTAGGTCGCGGCCATGCGGGAGGGAAGGATGTCCTTCATAAATATTTTCAGATTAAAGAATGCGTGTGTAAGGGCAAGGCAGACAATAAGTGTAATGGCCCCTTTTTTGACTTTCTTCGGTCTGTCCTGGCTGAAAAAATAGTGCACCGCGTAAGCGATAAGAAAAATAATCCCGATGAGCCATGAGAAGTAATTGCGACCGAATTGCGCCACTTGTGTCAGTTCAACCGTCAGCAGCGTCGAAAGGCTTAATAAAATGAACCAGATCATGAAACGGTTGCGCATCACGTGTTTTAAGCAGTAAAGAATGCTTAAAAGATAAGCGCCGAACAAAATAGGCATTATGAGAATAAAGTATTTGGCGATCCAGATGAGTCCGGCTCCCCGTTTGGGGAGTTCCATATCAGTGCCTTTTCCCACATATTGAAAATGATTGCCCTGCCTGCTTTGGGTCAGAAAATTTAAGAAATCACGTAAATTTTTTATCGGATCCGGAATAGTAAACAAAGCGATGATGATAAAAGCACCCAATGCGATCAATCCGAGCGGCTGTATCTGGTCTTTCCATGAGAAGGGTTTTTTCAGGCTCCGCTGCTGATAAATATAAGCGCCTAAATAATAGGGAAGATAGATGGCAGCCGTCGGGGAAGAAAAGAGCATCAGCCCGATCGCCAGTCCTGAAGTCAGATAAAATCTGCCCTGCCCGTTGAATCTCAAAAGCAGATAGACGCTTAAAAGAAAATTGAACATGACCAGCGGCTGATGCGCGCCCTGGAGTATGTACTGGTAAGACCAGAAACAGGTGGCAAAAAGGATGAAGCCGAGGAATGCGGCGTGTTCGTTGACAAATCGACGCAGAATCGCAAGGATCAACAGTCCGGAACCGGCGGTCGCCAGGATGAGAACGAGAATATTAGGAAAAAGGCCCTCGTAATCATTCAGCAGATGCTGAAAGATCGCGATCGCAACAACCAGGGTTTCTTTGCCGTGCATGATGTTGAATTGCAGCAAAGTGGAATGATGCAGATCGGAAATAAAGGGGGTAGTAAAAACGCGAGTCGCGGCCGGAATGTAGGCCAGTTCGGAATCGGTGGGCCAGGAGCATATCTCGTAGGTTGCCCGGCCAAGCAGTACCGCAAAGATGAGTGAAATCGAAACGGCAAGCAGGGTGTAGTACTTACGCATGCAAACATTCTATTTCAATATGACAAAGAGTAAAGCGGTTACTGATGGATTTTTAGGCAGGGTTTGAGAAAAGGGATGTTATGGCACACATACGTGTGGTATATTGAATCCGCGATTGAATTCTAAATTAACGCACAAACCAAGAGCTTTTTATGGAATCATTCGACCATACGCACATTCAAGGCCGCGGGGCCGGCGGCAATCCGGTCAACCGTTTCGAACGCATTGCGTATGAGCGTGACGAAGATTGCGATCCTGAAGATCTGCCTAAATTGTCCACCGAATATTTTAAAGACACATCCAAGTCGATCATCATGACTAACGACAGTCCGGATCTTCCCTTCGATGCGAGCCTGAATGTCTACCGCGGCTGCGAGCACGGCTGCGTGTATTGTTTTGCCCGTCCCACGCATGAATATCTCGGTCTTTCATCAGGTCTGGATTTTGAATCCCGTATTTTTGTGAAGGAAGAGGCTCCTCGTTTATTAAGGAAGGAACTCGCCAAGCCTAGTTGGAAACCGAAGGTCGTGGTTGTCAGCAGTGTGACCGACTGTTACCAGCCGATCGAGCGCAAATTGCAGCTCACGCGTCAATGCCTTGAGGTCCTGCTTGATTTTCGTAACCCTGTGGCCATGATCACCAAGAACCGTCTGATTACGCGCGACATCGATATTTTTAAACAGATGAACACCTACCACGGCATCACGGTCAATATTTCCATTACGACGCTAAACGCCGATGTGGCCCGCGTCATGGAACCGCGCGCGTCATCGCCGTCACACCGGATTGCCGCCATCGAAGAGTTGACTAAGGCCGGCGTGCCGGTCAATGTCTTGGTGGCGCCGATTGTTCCGGGATTGACCGATCATGAAATGCCGGCCATCCTCAAGCGCGTCAAAGAAGCTGGGGCGCAGTCGGCCGGCTATGTTGTCCTGCGGCTGCCGTACGCCGTTAAAGATCTTTTCGTTCAGTGGCTCGAAGACCATTTTCCGGACCGAAAGAACAAGGTGATCAACCGGATACGTTCTTTGCGGGGAGGAAAGCTCTACGATTCCGCCTGGGGTAAACGGATGAAGGGAGAAGGCATCTTTGCCGATGAAATCCGTCAGCTGTTTGAGGTTGCTCTGCGCAAAGCCGGCATGGACCGGCGGTTGAACGCGCTTTCGACCGCGGCCTTTCGCAATGCGGGGGACAAGCAGATGATGTTATTTTAAGTATTTGGGGCGGTATTTTCCCCAAGCAAATAGCCGAGAGGTTTTCTTTACCCAGATTTTGCAGTGCAAAATCTGCCCAGGCCGCTAGGCCTGGGTCAACCGATTAAACCTCTTTGAGGTTTAATCGCGACTGTTGAGGTAAACCCGCATTTCATTCTGCATAATTTAATGCACAAATTTAACAATAATCTCGCCGCTTATATTGGAAAAATCCGGGTTTACATCTTGCCCATCTTCTCATATAATCTCGTAGTTTAAATTTAGTGGTTCGGCAAATTATTTTCTATGTTGTTTGATTAATTTGCTCACACTAATCCTGAGCTCTTAGGAAAAATTAGAGTGTCGAAGGATTAAGTTTAAAATCTCAAACGAAAGCATTTTATGTCAGCGCAAGAACAGTTTTTCAGTTTCCTTCCGGACGGCGTCAGTTTCTCATCAACCCAGGCTGTAAAATTCCGCATGATCTATGCTCCTCTGTGCGGCATTGACGGCACAGGGATTAAATCCGCAATCACACCCCATCTTTCCGGGGACATCAAGATCGATAAATTTCGTTATCTCACCAAACCCGCTTCGCGTGAAGATTTGCGCAGTGAGG
The DNA here is from genome assembly GCA_017987425.1 of Candidatus Omnitrophota bacterium. GTDB lineage: Bacteria > Omnitrophota > Gorgyraeia > Zapsychrales > Fredricksoniimonadaceae > JAGNTT01. Next base: position 2,752 of record JAGNTT010000040.1, on the reverse strand, counting down.
TCAGAGATTTTTTTGTGGATATCAAAGGCGGCGAAGTGCTTTCCTTAACGCGCGAAAGCGTGGGCGGAACTGCTCGGGTTGAGATCGGCCAGCTTTGGCATAAACTCATCCGCGTGCATCCCGGCGCCGGAATTGAACTGACCGCGGTCAACTTTGTTCCGGTGAGCGGCGAGAATGTGGAGCTTATGCGTGTGACCGTCAAGAATACGGGAAATTCTCCCATGACTTTTACTCCGACAGCGGCTGTTCCGATTTTCGGACGCGCGCTGGATAATAAACACGATCATGAGCACGTGACCGCTCTTTTAAATCGCGTGCGTCAGGTGCCGGACGGTGTCGTGGTTGAACCGACCATGGCATTTAATGAAGAAGGTCACAAGGCGATCAGCGCTGTGTATTTTGTGCTGGGTTCCAGCGCCGAAGGCGAGCTTCCTGCCGGAAGTTTTCCGACGGTGGAAAGTTTTTATGGCGACGGCGGCCAGCCGGCTCATCCTGAGGCGGTGTATGGTCATCATAAACCGTCGCTGTTGACGGACGCCCAGATGCAGGGCAAGGAAGTTGTCGGCGCATTGCAATTTAAAGATCTGACGCTCGCTCCCGGCGCAACGAAAGATTTCGTCATTGTCATCGGCATTGCCGGCAATGAACAGGAAGCGCGTTCGGCATTTCAGAAATTTAATTCATCGGCCAAATTCAATGAAGCGTTTGAAAAGAACAAAGGGTTCTGGTTCGAGAAATCCCATTCCCTGCATTTCCAGACGGGAGATCCGAATTTCAATGCCTGGATCCAGTGGGTCACCATCCAGCCGGTCTTACGCCGCATCTTCGGATGTTCGTTCCTGCCGGATCATGACTACGGCAAAGGCGGAAAAGGCTGGCGCGACATCTGGCAGGATCTGCTCTCCTTGATTTTGATCGAGCCTGAGCAGGTGCGTTCGCATCTTCTCAATAATTTCGCGGGCGTCCGTATTGACGGAACAAATGCCACCATTATCGGTGCGCGTCCGGGCGAATTCATCGCCGACCGCAACGTCATCACCCGCGTCTGGATGGACCACGGCGTGTGGCCTTTCCTGACAGCGCTTTTATACGTCGATCAGACCGGTGACATCGATTTTCTCTTTGAAAACAATACCTATTTCCGTGATCCCCAACAGTCCCGCACCCAGCAGAAAGATGCGGGCTGGAACGCGGCTTACGGCAATAAGCTCAAAGATACCCAAGGACAGATTTATAAAGGCACGGTGCTCGAACATGTTCTCGTGCAGAATCTGGTCCAGTTCTTCAACGTCGGGGAACACAATGTGATCCGTCTGGAAAATGCCGACTGGAACGACGGGCTCGACATGGGTTACAACCGCGGCGAGAGCGCGGCATTTATGTCTATGTACGCGGGCAATCTATTAAGCATCGCCGCTCTTCTTGAGACCGTGGGTAAGATCAAAAATATCACGAGCATCCGTCTCGCCAAGGAATTGCTTATTCTTCTGGATTCAACCAGTCAGCCGTGCGATTACAATAATATTCAGGCGAAGAAAGATCTTTTGTCTGCTCGTTATTTCCGTTCGGTCCAGCCGGAAATCAGCGGGGAGACCAAAGACGTTGCTATTGCCGACATCGTGAAAGATTTAAATGGAAAAGCCCGGTGGATTTTCGATCACATCCGCCGTCAGGAAATCATCACCGTCAAAGACCAGGATAAAGAATTCCGCTGGTTCAACGGTTACTATGACAATCAGGGCAAGCGGGTGGAAGGGAACGTCGACGGGCGCGTGCGCATGACGTTGACGGGGCAGGTTTTCAGCGTCATGAGCGGGCTGGCAAGCAAGGAAGAGGTTCATGATGTGGTTACCAGCGTCGATCATTTCCTTAAAGATAAAACCATGGGCGGGTATCGTCTGAATACCGATTTCGGACTTCGTCATTATCTGGATCTGGGGCGTGCTTTCGGTTTCGCTTACGGGACCAAGGAAAACGGCGCATTTTTCAGCCACATGAATGTCATGTATGCGTATGCTCTTTATAAGAGAGGATTTGTTCATCAGGGTTATGAGGTGCTTCATTCTATTTACCGCATGGCCAGCGATCCCGTGCGTGCCAAAATTTATCCCGGCATTCCGGAATATTTTGATTCCGAAGGCCGCGGCATGTATCACTATCTGACGGGTTCCGCCAGCTGGTATGTGCTGACGGAATTGACACAGGCCTTCGGCGTTCGCGGACAGGAAGGCGACCTGGTTCTCGCGCCAAAAATTGTGAAAGAACAGTTTGATAATTTGGGCAATGTCAAAGTGAGCTGTCCTTTTGCCGACCGCAAGCTTACTGTGATTTACGAAAATCCGGGAAAACTGGATTTTGGACAGTACACCGTCAGGAGTGTTTCGTTAAACGGTGCTGTTGTTGCGTATGATGCTGTTTCTTCGACGGAAGTAAGGATTAAGCGACAGTTGCTGGCTACCGGCCGCGAAAATATCGTGACGGTTGTTTTGTCGTAAGGGTTACCCGGGCCATTTCATCATTCCTATTTATTTTTAGGCCGAAAGGTTATGCATGCCTTATCGTATCGCTCTTCCGAATGTCATCACATTTCTCTCCGCTTTTCTTTTGTTTCAAATCGAACTCATTGTCGCCAAATTATTTCTCCCCAATTACGGGGGGAGTTATCTGGTTTGGGGCGCGTGTGTTGTTTTCTTCCAGGCGGTTTTATTTCTGGGTTATTTCTTCGCTCAGTACGCGATTGACCGCTGGGGCA
>JAGNTT010000039.1 GCA_017987425.1 Candidatus Omnitrophota bacterium | reverse complement strand
GTCTTGATGATTTTGACGCGAACATCGAGGCGCATGTGACGCTCACAAATAAGGCGCTGGCCGATGTGAAGACGGACATCATCGTCTGGCCCGAGACCTCTTTTCCCGCTGACATATTCAAAGACTCTCTCTGGTATCCGCGACTTCAGAAGATCGCGGCCCAAAATAATTCGGTCTTTGTGTTTGGCGCCGTCCCATTTATCAAAGATAAAAGTTTTAACAGTGCCGCGGTCCTCAACAGGCATGGTGTTCTTGAGGGAAGATATGATAAACAGTTTCTTGTTCCCATCAGTGAATACAGGCCGGCCAAAGGTTTCTTCGGATTGTTTGAAGGTCATGGTTTTGATTTTACGCCGGGCACAAGGTCAGAAGTTTTTGCCGTTGATGGCGTATCTCCGCGTTTTGGGATTATGATTTGTTCGGAAACCTGTTATCCGGCGTTTACCCGACGGCTGGCTCAACAAGGCGCCGATTTTATTCTCGTCATGCTCAATGACGGATGGTTCATCCAACCGGCCGCCATCATGATGCATGCCCAGAATGCCGTCATGCGCGCGGTTGAAGCAGGTGTTGAGATCGTCAGCGTGGGGAATACGGGATGGACCGGACGGATTGATGCTCATGGTGTTATGGGAAGCAATGAACAATTGCCTTTGCAAACGACGGCATCCGGCATCTTTCATGTCGAGGGGCACCGGCGTTCCACCATCTACAGCAGAATTGGGGATTTTTTTGCGGAGGCGTGCGGCCTTTTTGTTATAATATTTTCGATTTTTGAACTTCGAAGAGCACGCCGACAATTATGAAATCAAGAATTTGCCTCTTATCCATCCTGTGCTTTATTTTTTCATCTCATCCTTCATGGGCTGGCGGCGCCGTCGCTGCCGTCAAACAACGTGAGCTCATTGAACAGCAGATGATCCAGCAGGAATTAGTCCGCCGGCAGCAGGAAGAAATGATCAAGCAGTACATGTATGCCCAGCAGCAGGCGGCAATTCAGCAGTATGTCCAGGCCCAACAGGAAGCGATCGTGATGCGCGCCGCGCAGGAAAATGCGGTGGCCCAGGTGATGGCACAGCACATGGTGCAGGAAATCGCCGCCTACCAGGTTGCTTCAGCCCGTCGGGAACAGATGCTCGCCACGCAGACGGCATTGCAAATAAGAGTCGTTCAGGATGCCCAGGTCCAGCAGATGCAGCAAATGATGGCGGCCCAGCAGGCCGGTCAATATCAGCAGCAGGTGGCGGTCTCGCAATTGATGGCCGCGCAGCAGCAGAAAACTTTGGAAGAATATCAGAAGGCGTTTTTAATGAAAGAATTGGGAGAGCAGGCAGCGTACACTCAGATACAGCAGGCGCGTGCGGCGAGCGCCGCGCAGGGCGCCCAGCAGATGATGGCTTACCAGGCGGCAGTATCCATGCAGGAACGCAACAAAATGTATGAAGATATCCCGTCGACGTATGTAAAAGATGTGGTTTCCATCGGAGATTTATGGGAGTCGCTCGACAAAACGTCCAAGGCATGGCCTCTGATCATCGATAAAAAAGCCAAGGGCGCCACGATTTCCCATTACATCGAAAAACTGGCCGAGTCGGGCGGCAAGGTGCGCAAAGATCCTATGCATTATGCCGAGATGATCGACGGGATGTATAAAGAGAATCCTTCGATGCTGCTGCAGCCTTTTCTGGATTTGCTCCGCATCGTGGCGATCATTGAATATGATTTTGACAACGGCATCGATAGGGATGCCATGGCCCGCAGAGTATTTCCCGACGAGAAGTCGTTTTCGGCAAATAAAAAAAGGCTGGGCTTGTGAGCGCAGAATATATTTTAGCCATCGATCAGGGAACGACCGGCAGCCGGGCATTCATTTTTGATTCCAAAGGCCGTGTCGCCGCCCAGAGCTATAAGGAATTCAAACAGTATTATCCCAAACCCGGCTGGGTGGAGCACGATGCCGACGAGATATGGGCCTCATGCGTTAAAGTCATCAAGGCCGCTGTCGCAAAAGCAAAAATCAATCCGTCAGCCATTGCCGCCATCGGCATTACCAATCAGCGGGAAACAACGGTGCTTTGGGACCGGCGCACATCCAAACCTGTCCACAGAGCGATCGTCTGGCAATGCCGTCGGACAACGGCGATGTGCCAGAGCGCGGGTCTCCGGAAACACAAGCAATCCATCCAGAATAAAACAGGGCTCGTGCTTGATCCGTATTTCTCCGGAACGAAAGTACGCTGGCTTTTAGACAATGTTCCGGGTTTGTCGGCAAAAGCCAGCAAGGGCGATATCGCCTTCGGCACGATCGACAGCTGGCTCATCTGGAAACTTACCGGCGGCATGTCTCACTCTACCGATGTGACGAACGCCTCGCGGACCCTTCTTTTTAATATCCGTACGCAGCAGTGGGATGATGAGCTTCTTAAAATATTGCGTGTGCCCCGCCTTGTTCTTCCGAAGGTTTTTCATTCAGGCTCGCAGTTTGGAACAACTGCGTCCGGTGCTGCCGGTCTTCCGTCGGGGATTCCGATCACAGCTGTTTTGGGCGACCAGCAGGCCGCATTATACGGACAGGGATGTTTTGCGCCCGGCAGTATCAAGAACACGTACGGGACCGGATGTTTTATGGTGCTCAATACCGGACAGAAATGCGTGATCACCAGAAAAGGTCTTTTGACGACGATGGCGAGCGATGTGAACGGTAAACCCGTTTACGCGCTGGAAGGGGCCATTTTTATCGCAGGCGCGGTCATGCAATGGCTGCGTGATGAATTGAAGGTTATTAAAAAAACATCGGACAGTGAAGATGCCATCCGGGGTTTGATTGATACTAACGGTGTTTATGTTGTTCCCGCCTTTACGGGATTGGGCGCGCCGTATTGGGATGCCGACGCGCGCGGCGTCATCTGCGGGTTGACGCGGGGTTCGAATGCCGGTCATATTATTCGCGCGGCTCTGGAGTCGATCGCCTATCAGACCAAGGATGTTTTTGAGCTGATGCATGAGGCTTACGGCAAACCGGTCAAGACACTAAAAGTCGACGGCGGCGCTTGCCGGAATAAATTTCTAATGCAATTTCAAGCGGATATTCTGGGTGCGCGCATCGTGCGTCCCAAAAATATAGATTCCACGGTCATGGGCGCTGCCCATCTCGCCGGTGTCACTGCTGGAATATATAAAAGCCGTGACCTCGAGAAGTTCCGCGGCATTGAAGCCGTGTTCGTTCCCCGAATGCCACCGAAGGACGTTCAGCAAAAATACCAGGGATGGTTGAAGGCAGTTCAAAAGGCGCGGATATAATTTAAGCACGTAAAATTCCCAAACGCCCGATGAAATGGTAGGATATTTTCTTTATTTGGAGCTTTCAACAGGTTGGAGTTCTTAAATTGCCATGATTCGTGATATCTCACAGATCAGCAGAAATAAATTCGATCTTCTTGTCATCGGTGGCGGGATCAACGGTGCCGCTATTGCCTATCTTGGGGCCGACAACGGTCTGAGCGTCGCTCTTCTCGACAAAGGTGATTTCGGCGGCGGCACTTCAAGTAAATCATCCAAGCTTGTTCACGGCGGAATTCGTTATCTTGAACATATGGAGTTCGATCTTGTCGCCGAGGCTTTGAGGGAGCGGTACATTCAGTTTAAAAACGCGCCGCATTTGGTCAAGCCGCTTCCGTTTATCATTCCGATTTATGAAGGCAGTCCACGTCCGGCGTGGATGGTTAATACGGGCGTATTTCTTTACGACGCGCTTGCCGGAAATTTGAAACTTGGTCCGCACCGTTCTTTTACCGCGGAACAATTACTTGAAAAAGAGCCGTCGCTTAATCCGGAAGGATTAAAAGGCGGCGTTCTTTATTACGACGCGCAGATGGATGATGCCAGGCTTTGTCTTGAAAATGTTTTGATGGCGGTCAAACAGGGCGCCCGTGCGGCCAATTACGTCGAGGCGTTATCTCTTGTTAAGGAAAACCGAAAGACCGTCGGTATTGTTGCCAAAGATCTTTTGAGCGGTCAGATTTTTGAGGTGCGGGCTAAACGCGTGGTCTGCGCTCTCGGGCCGTGGACGGAGAGAACGTTCAAGGAAGACCGGACGTATTCCAAACACAACGTGCGTACGACAAAAGGCGTCCATCTGGTTTATAAAGGCAAGATTGCCGAGCATGCGATCGTGGTCCAGATCAAGAACGACCGCCGGATTTTCTTTGTGATTCCGTGGATGGGAAATACATTAATTGGCACAACGGATACGGACTTTGCCGGCGATCCTGACACTGTGACTTGCGACCAGGAAGATATTGCGTATCTCATTAAAGAAACGAAGAATATGTTTCCGTCGTCGGAGATTGATGAAAAGAACATCATTACAACCTTTGCCGGTTTGCGTCCGCTGGTTCATGCCGACGGACAACCTTCGAAGGTTTCCCGTAAGCATGAGATTGAGACGGTCGCTTCCGGAGTCACTTATGTGATGGGGGGAAAGTACACGACTTACCGCCGGATTGCGGAAGACTGCCTTAGGAAATTCATTTATCTCAAGGCCCGCACGTCGTACGAATATCCGTTGTACGGCAGCGGCGCCGATGAGTCGCCCATCAAAATTGCAGCCCGTTTCGATATGCCGGAGGAAACGGTTCAATATCTTTTGGATAAATACGGATCAAAATGCGTGGACGTTTTGAATCTCACGCGCCGTGATCCGTCCTTGAAAAAGCAGATTTGCGATTGCTCGCCGGCTATTTGCGCGCAGGCGGTTTATTCGATTGAGACCGAAATGGCGCAGAACGTCGACGACGTTATGTCCCGCCGTCTGGGGTTAAGCTATGTTCCCTGCGCCTCGCAGAAATGCCGGGCATATATCGAAAAAAGTTTTTCGGATCGAAAAGCGTTTGCCGCCTAAAGACAGAAAGGAATTTTTATGAACAAAACAATCATTAAGACTGCGAAAGCGCCGCTTCCGATCGGTCCGTACAATCAGGCTGTTGTGATCGGCAATCTGGTTTACACATCAGGACAGATTCCGCTGGATACTTCGAACGCCGTTGTGCCCGGAGGTATTACCGAACAGACAATCCGTGTTTTGGAAAATGTCAAAGTTCTTCTTGAGGCTTCCGGCAGTTCGTTGGCAAAGGTTGTTAAAACAACTGTATTTCTTAAAAATATGTCCGACTTTGCCGCCATGAATGAAGTCTACGGCCGCTACTTTGATGCTGAAACGGCCCCGGCCCGTTCCACCATTGAGGTTGCCCGTCTGCCTAAAGACGTTTTAGTGGAAATTGAGACGGTAGCTCACACTTAACTCGATAGATGGGTTTGTCCTTGCTGTGACGTACTCTATGCGTTATAGTTGGATTGTTGTTAATCAATAATTCAAAAGCACTTTGGAAAACTGTCATGGCCGATGAAAAAGATAAAGGTGCTACGTCCAGGCGTAAATATGTGATCCTGTTCGTGGATGACAGCCCGGTGGACCGCGTTTATATCGAAGGAGTGCTGAGTAAGCATGAATTCGAGGTGATTTTGGCGGAAAGCGGTGACTTGGCAATGAAGATTGCCAGGGACAGGATGCCTGATCTTATCCTGCTCGACATCCTTCTTCCCAAGGTGAGCGGTATTGAAGTCTGTAAGAAAATGAAGGCGGACGAGTCTATCCAGCATATTCCGATCATTTTTTTCACCTCCATAGATACTCCCAAGAATCTTATCAATTATTCGGGTTATGGAGCCGTTGACTATCTGCATAAATCTATACCCACCGAAATCCTCGTTGAGCAAATCATTGCCGCTATTAATCCCAAGTAGTTTTTAATCAATCAATAAGATGTTTCATTTGAATAGTTTGTGTGATTTTGTTGACCGTATACCCGAATGGTTGTGTGTCTATGTCCGGGAGGTGGAATGCGTTAAGTAGGTCTAAAGAATCCATATCGGCATTTGTTTCAAACCAATGTCGGATTTCGGACCGGCCGATATTGTCCTGGATTTGAGGGGTCACAGGTCAGCAGGAGGTATGAAGCATGAAAAGAATAATTGTTTTGTACGTGGTCTGTACCGTTTTCATGTCCTTTAGTGCGCCTGTTGGGGCGGAACCGATCGAAAAAGTGAAAAGAGGATTAAAGGACGTTGTGAAGTCGCCATAAGAAATCGTCGATCATGTGAAGATGGAGACCAAGGACTCATTCCTGCCGTTCGGATTTGCGGGCGGTCTGCTCACAGGGGCGTTTTATATGGGCAAAAAGCTGGTTGGCGGTGTTGTTGACGTGGTCACGTTTCCCATCAAATAGAACTTGGTTTTCAATGTGCGTTTTAAGGGGTTCATCGGCGGGATGAACCCCTTTTTTTGTGTCAAATTTCTTGACAACCACAAACCCATCTACTATAGTGGTGCAGGCTTTAGGGACAACCTGAGTCCTTCCATATATTTCCCCAGACCATCTAAAAAGAAGTTGATGAAAGACGCGATTTTATACCTGGAAGACGGCACGTCGTTTTACGGTCGGTCATTAAGTACAACCGGAGAAACTGCAGGCGAAGCCGTCTTTAACACGTCTATGACGGGTTACCAGGAAATTTTAACCGACCCTTCCTACGCCGGCCAGATTGTCATCATGACATATCCGCTGATCGGCAATTACGGCGTTAACAAAGAAGACGTGGAATCCGCGGGTGTTCATGTTAAGGGTTTTGTCGTCAAGGAATTCGCCCGCAAGCATTCCAACTACCGCGCCACTCAAAGTCTCACTGAATACTTAAACGAAAACAATATCATTGCGATCGAAGGTGTTGATACCCGCGCTCTTACACGCCATCTGCGTTTGGCGGGCGCCATGAAGGCGATCATTTCGACCGAAGATTTTGATCATAAAGTTTTAAAGGCCAAGCTCGATAAGACGCCGTCCATGGAAGGCGCCGATTGGGTCAAGGCGGTTTCCACCGACAAGAAATACGTCTGGAAAGCGCAGAGCAAAAAGATTTTTAAAGTCGCAGCCATCGATTGCGGAATTAAATACAATATCATCCGCATCCTGAACAGCTTGGGGTGCGAGGTACACGTCTTTCCTTCCAATTCTGTGTTTGACGAAATTATGGCCATCGAACCCGATGGCCTTTTTCTTTCCAATGGTCCCGGAGATCCGGCGGCGGTGACGAATGTGATCGATCTGACCCGCAAATTTTTAGGTAAAGTCCCGACGTTTGGGATTTGTCTGGGAAATCAGATCGTGGGGCTCGCTCTCGGCGGAAAAACTTATAAATTAAAGTTCGGCCATCACGGCGCCAATCATCCGGTCAAAGATTTTGAAAACCAGTGCATCGGTATCACCTCCCAAAATCACGGGTTCTGTGTGGATGTTAACAGTCTTGATCCCAAAGAAGTGGAAGTCATTCACCGCAATCTGAACGATCAGACCGTCGAGGGATTGCGCCATAAAAAATATCCGTTGTTTTCAATCCAGTATCATCCGGAAGCGGCGCCAGGTCCGCATGACGCGATGTATCTGTTCAAAGAATTTATTTCCATGATGGAAAAGCACAAGAAATAAAGTATGCCTAAACGTACAGACATCAAAAAAATATTGCTCATCGGTGCCGGTCCCATTGTCATCGGCCAGGCGTGCGAGTTTGATTACTCCGGAACGCAGGCTTGTAAGGCTCTGCGTGAAGAAGGTTATGAAATCGTGCTCGCCAACTCGAACCCGGCGACGATCATGACCGATCCCGCCACCGCGCACCATACTTATGTCGAACCGTTGAGTCCGGAGTTTATAGAATACATCATTAAAAAAGAACGGCCCGATGCCATTCTTCCGACGCTGGGCGGACAGACCGCGCTTAACATCGCCATGAAGCTGCATGAAAATGGCGTTCTCAAAAAATACAATGTTGAGATGCTGGGCGCCAAATATGAAGTTATCAAGAAAGCTGAAGACCGCAGTGAATTCAAAGACGCGGTCATTAAGATCGGTCTCGACGTGCCCAAAAGTGTTTTTGCTTACAGTACTCAGGAAGCCCGTGACGTCGTCAAACAGATCGGTTTCCCGTGCATCATCCGTCCGAGCTTTACGCTGGGCGGGACGGGCGGCGGCATCGCACGTACCGAGGAAGAATTCATGCGCATCGCTTCCCTCGGGATTGAAAGCAGCATGATCAACGAAATCCTCATTGAGGAATCAATCGAGGGTTGGAAAGAATATGAACTTGAAGTCATGCGCGACTGCAAGGACAACGTCGTCATCGTCTGTTCGATCGAGAACCTCGATCCGATGGGCGTGCATACCGGCGACAGTATTACTGTTGCCCCGGCGCAGACGCTGACCGATTATGAATATCAGAAAATGCGTGATGCCTCGATCGCGTTGATCCGTGAGATCGGCGTCGAGACCGGCGGTTCGAATATTCAATTTGCCGTCAATCCGAAGACCGGGCGCATGACGGTCATCGAAATGAACCCGCGTGTGTCGCGTTCATCCGCGCTGGCGAGTAAAGCGACCGGCTTCCCGATCGCCAAGTTCGCGGCCAAGCTTGCCGTTGGATATTCTTTGGATGAAATCCAGAACGACATCACGCGCGTGACACCGGCGTCCTTTGAACCGACAATCGATTATTGCGTCGTCAAGATCCCGCGTTTTACGTTTGAGAAGTTTCCGGAAGCCAAAGACATTTTAGGAATTCAGATGAAGTCCGTCGGGGAAACGATGGCGATCGGCCGCACGTTCAAGGAAGCGCTGCAAAAAGGTTTGCGCGGTCTTGAGATCGATCACATCGGTCTCGACAATAAAACGGATTACCGCTACATCGACGACGACAAGATCAAGCTTCGTTTGACAGAACCGAATGCCTCCCGCATTTTTTACATCAAGTACGGCCTGCAGAAGGGGCTGTCCGCAGAAGAAGTCGTAAGGCTTTCGAAGATTGATCCGTGGTTTGTGGATCAGATCGAGCAGATCCTCGAATATGAAAATGAAATGATCGCGAAGGTGGCCGAAACCGGGACGCTCGATGAGAAATCATTGCGCAAGGCCAAGGAATACGGGTTCAGCGACGCGCAGCTTTCTGAAATTCTCAAAATCAGCGAACAGGACGTGCGTTCATTAAGAAAGAAGCTGGGTGTAATTGCGACCTTCAAGGTCGTCGACACCTGCGCCGCCGAGTTCGAGGCGTATACGCCGTATTATTATTCGACATACGAGACAGAAGACGAAGCTGTCATAAACAATCAGCGTCTGGATAAAGAACGGGGCAAACGTAAAAAGATCATGATTCTCGGAGGCGGCCCCAACCGCATCGGCCAGGGGATTGAGTTCGATTATTGCTGCTGTCACGCGGCCTTCGCACTTAAAGAAATGGGTTATGAGACCATCATGGTCAATTCAAATCCTGAGACTGTCTCGACGGATTATGACACGTCCGACCGTTTGTACTTCGAGCCTTTGACTTTTGAAGATGTTATGAACATCATGGATGTGGAGAAACCCGACGGAGTGATCGTTCAGTTCGGCGGCCAGACGCCTCTTAACCTGGCCCGTCGTTTGTCGCAGGCCGGGGCTCCCATCATCGGGACCAGCGTTGATTCGATCGACCTCGCCGAGAATCGCGAGCGCTTTTCCGCTTTGATCACGAAGCTCGGACTCGCCCAGCCGGCCAATGCCTCGGCGGTGGACAAGGAAAAAACGATTGAGCTTTCCAAGAAAATCGGTTATCCCGTTTTAGTGCGGCCGTCCTATGTTTTAGGCGGACGCGCCATGCGTATCGTCTTCGATGAAGAATCGCTTTTGTTATTCCTCGATGAAATTCACAGCGTGTCGCGCGGTCATCCGATTCTGATCGATAAATTTCTGGAAGATGCCATGGAAGTTGACGTGGATGCTGTCTGCGACGGAGAAGAAACCTATGTTGCCGGCGTTATGGAGCACATTGAAAACGCAGGAATCCATTCCGGCGATTCCGCCTGCGTTCTTCCGCCGCATACTTTAAGCGAAGAGATTGTTAAGAAGATCAAGGACTCCACATGCCGCCTGGCCAAGGCGCTCAAAGTGATCGGTCTTTTGAATATTCAGTTTGCCGTTAAGGGCAGCCAGGTGTATGTGCTGGAAGTCAATCCGCGCGCCTCACGCACATCGCCGTTCGTGAGCAAGGCGACCGGTGTTCCGCTCGCCAAGATCGGCGCTCAGGTCATGGCCGGCAAAAAGTTAAGTGAATTCGAACTTCCTTCTCCGGATGATCTCACGCATGTCTCGGTCAAAGAATCTGTTCTGCCTTTTTCGAGATTTTCGGGTGTCGACATCATCCTCGGACCGGAGATGAAATCGACCGGTGAGGTCATGGGTGTCGGTCCGACATTCGGAATTGCTTTTGCCAAGTCGCAGGTGGCGGCCAACCAGCCTCTCCCAAAGAAAGGCACAGTTTTTATCAGCGTGAACGATTCGGACAAGCGCAACATCGCCTTTATTGCCAAAAAGCTGGCGGATCTTGAGTTTAAGCTCATTGCCACCAAGGGTACGGCCAAGGTTCTGCGATCCAGCGGGGTCGCGGTCTCCGTCGTGGACAAGCTTCTGGAAGGCGAAAACAATGTGTTGACATTGATTGAGAAAAATGAGATAAACTTAATTATCAATACGCCCTCCGGACAAAAAAGCCAGTCAGATATGAGGGCAATCCGCGCGGCCGCCATCCTGCATAGCGTGGCGTGCATTACCACCATCCAGGGCGCCTGGGCCGCTGTGAACGGAATCGAAGCAAGCATCAAAGAAGAGTTCACCGTCGAATCTTTACAGAATCTTTACCAGAACAATAAAAAGAACGTAATCGCGAAGAAATAAAGACGTAGGGGCGGGTTTAAAACCCGCCCTTATAAATTTATTGGGAGAGATTGTTTTTATGTGTGGAATTGTAGGCGTTTCCAATCATCCGCAAGCGGCAGAAGTAGCCTTTCTGGGACTCTATGCCCTGCAGCACCGCGGAGAGGAAGCCGCCGGTATTGCTTCTTTCGACGGAAAGAACATCCACATCGTTAAAGAACCGGGATTGGCTGTTGATAATTTTAATGAATCCATCATCAGCAGATTGCCCGGCAATGTCGCCATCGCCCACACGCGTTACTCCACAACGGGTTCCAGCAACACCAAAAATATCCAGCCGTTTTTAGTCACTCATCGCAAGAAACCTTTAGCCGTTGCTCACAACGGAAATTTGACTAACACTGAAGAACTTTATGAACGTCTCGAGGCAGATGGATCCATTTTTCAGACATCGATGGATTCGGAAGTCATCGTCCATCTTTTGGCCAAGACCGCAAACGGAGATTTTAAGGACTGGTTTGTCCGTGTGCTTTCCCAGCTTAAGGGGGCATTTTCACTCATCTTTTTGGTGGAAGATGTTCTTGTGGGGGCGCGTGATCCGCAGGGTTTCCGTCCGCTTGTTTTGGGAAGACTCGGTGACGGTTATATCTTAGCGTCGGAGACCTCCGCGCTCGATCTGACCCGTGCGGAATTTATCCGCGAGATCGAACCGGGTGAGATCGTTATCATCCGCGGCAACAAATTGGAATCCACATTTCTGCCTGATGCCAAGAAGGGACCTCTGGCGCAGTGCATCTTTGAGAATATTTATTTTGCCAGGCCGGACAGTCACATTTTTAATGACAATGTTTATCAGGTCAGAAAACGTTTGGGCGCGCAGCTGGCCAAAGAACATCCGGCTGAAGCCGATTTTGTCATGGCTATTCCCGACTCCGGAAATTATGCCGCTTTGGGGTTTGCCGAGCAACTCAAAATTCCTTATGAGATCGGCATGATCCGCAATCACTATATCGGGCGCACGTTCATCCAGCCTTCGCAGTTCATGCGGGATTTTCGTGTGCGTGTGAAATTAAATCCCATCCGGGATGTCCTTAAGGGGAAAAAAGTTATTGTCGTCGAAGATTCGATCGTGCGCGGGACAACCAGCCGAAGCCGTATCGATGAGATCCGCAAGGCCGGCGCCAAAGAAATCCATATGAGAATTAGTTGTCCGCCGATCAAGTTTCCGTGTTTTTACGGGATCGATTTTCCCAGTACGAAGGAACTGATCGCACATAACAAAACCATCAAGGAAGTTGCGGACTTTATCGAGGTCGATACTTTGGCGTATTTGAGCCTTGAAGGAATGTTGTCCGTCATGAAAAGCCAGGATTTTTGTACGGCATGTTTTTCGGGTAAATATCCTGTCGGCGTGCCTAAGACCCAGAGTAAATATTTGTTGGAAACCAGTCATCAGTCTCACGGAACATAACAGTGGACAGTGATCAGGGCTCAGTGGTCAGACAGATGATCACTGAACTGACCACTGACCACCGATCACTGAGCATTTAATATGAGCAAATTCATCTTCGTCACCGGCGGCGTTGTCTCAAGTTTGGGCAAGGGAATTGCCTCTGCCTCCATCGGCAAACTTCTGGAAGCCCGCGGACTTAAGAC
>JAGNTT010000192.1 GCA_017987425.1 Candidatus Omnitrophota bacterium | reverse complement strand
TGTCCAAACAGTGGTTCGTCAAGATGGAACCGCTGGCCAAGCCGGCCGCCGACGCCGTACGAAACGGCAGGGTTAAATTTCATCCTGAACGATGGGAAAAAGTGTATCTCAACTGGATGGATAACATCCGTGACTGGTGTATTTCCCGTCAGATCTGGTGGGGGCACCGCATACCTGTTTGGTATGACGAAGAAGGTAATGCTTTTGTCGCCCATAACGAAGAAGAAGCAAAAAGCAAAGCCCGTGCTCAACATGGGAAGGATGTTCCTCTTAGACAGGACGAAGATGTTCTCGATACCTGGTTCTCATCATGGCTTTGGCCATTCGCGACTTTAGGATGGCCTAAAGAAAATCCGGATTTGAAGTTCTTCTATCCAACCAATGCGCTCTTTACGGCGTCCGAAATCATTTTCTTCTGGGTGGCGCGAATGATCATGGCTGGATATGAATTCATGGGCGAGGCGCCTTTCTCCGATGTCTACATCCACGGTACCGTGCGTGATGCCAAGGGCCGCAAGATGTCCAAGTCGCTCGGCAACGCTCTGGACCCGTTGGAGATCATTGAAGAATACGGTGCCGACGCGCTGCGTTTCAGCCTCATCATCAATTCCGGGCAGGACATTTTTATCTCAAAGGAAAAGTTTGAGATCGGGCGGAATTTCGCCAATAAAATCTGGAATGCCTCGCGTCTGATTTTTATGAACGTCGGGCCCGACGCCCTCAAAGATTTCGAAAATTTGGATTACGATCAGCTCGATCTTCCTTCCCGTTGGATCGTTTCCAAACTATATTCGACCATCGAAAAAGTAGGGGATGCGATCGAGAAATACCGCTATTCCGACGCTGAAACCATGGTCCAGGAATTCTTCTGGGGAAGTTTTTGCGACTGGTATCTGGAAATCACCAAAGGCCAATGGTCGGATGTGAAGGTCCAGAAAGTGGCGCTTCATGTGCTCGAACGTTCACTGCGGATGATGCATCCGTTTATACCGTTTGTCACAGAAGAAGTCTTCAGTAAATTGTCGAATGGTAAAGAGTGCCTTTCCCGCAGCACTTGGCCGGCGATCGAGAAAAACTATGTTGATGTCAAGGGCCAGAACGACATGCAGACCATGATCGATCTGGTGACAGGGATCCGTAACGCCCGTGCCCAGTGGAACATTAAACCCAATGAAACAGTGGACTGTATTATAAGTGCGTCTGCAACATTTGAAGAATTGCTCAAGACGGAATTTATCAAACTGCAGCCTCTGGGACGAATCAAGAACGTCACTATCTCTAAAACAGATGCGGTGAAAGATGCGGCGACAGGAGTAGTGGGGGAGATTAAATTCTTTATCCCCTTGGCAGGCGTCATCGATGTTCAGCAGGAAAAAGCGCGCATCCAGGAACAGATTTCTAAAAAGGACAAAGCCGTTCAGGGTATTCTAACTCGCCTTTCGAACGAGGATTTTGTGAAAAAAGCCCCGCCCGAGGTCATCCAAAAAGACCAGGAAACTCTTGCTGTTTATCAAAATGAAATCCGGGAACTCCGGACGGTCTTATCCAACCTTTCGTAAACAGCATTTGCTTTCAACTGCATTATAAGTAATACTTATATATCAACTTATGGACAAAAAACCGTTTCAGCAAGTCATACGGGCCGCCCTCAAAGAGGACATCCGTTCGGGCGATGTGACAACCAATCATTTGGTTGCGGCCAACCGCACGGCAAAGGCCGTTATTTTTTCCAAAGAACCGGCGGTGCTATGCGGTTCCAACATTGCCTGTGAAACCTTTAAAATTCTAAATAAAAATATCAAATGCCGGAAGCTTTTCAAAGACGGTCAAGTGATTGAACCGTTTAAACCCATTTTGACGCTGGAAGGTTCCAACCGCGCTATTTTAACGGGCGAGAGGACAGCGCTTAATTTTCTAAGCTATCTGTCCGCCATCGCGACTAAAACCTATGTTTTTGTACAGGGTGTGCAGCCATATCAATGTAAAATTTTAGACACGCGTAAAACCACGCCGACATTGCGTTTTCTTGAACGCTATGCGGTGAGAATGGGCGGAGGTCATAACCATCGAAACGATCTTTCCGCCATGGCGATGATAAAAGATAATCACTGGGTTGCGGTCAATAATCAACCGCTTGGCGTGGCAATCGGGCGAATGAGAAAAAAGAGCCGCGTTCCTGTTGAACTGGAAGTTGATGATTTAAATCAATTTGAAGAAGCGTTGAATTGGGACGTTGATATCATTTTACTCGATAATATGTCCCCGAAGACCGTTACCGAGGCGGTGGCTATGAAGAATAAAATGAAGAAGAAGATTCTCCTGGAAGCTTCGGGCGGAATAAATCTGAGTAATATTCAGCAGTATGCTCAGACCGGGGTAGACATGATTTCCATCGGCGAATTGACCCACTCAAGAAGCGCCATCGATTTCTCATTGGAAATTACAGAATGCAAACGGTGAAGATATTTCTATTAACAACAATCCTGCTTTTTTCGGCGTTCATATACGCGCACAGCGCCAGTGAAGAGAGCGATCCCAAGGCCGCGCTGGAAGAGGCGATTTTCGATGACAAAATTCTTTTTCAGGGGTATGTCGAAAAATACGCCGATAAGTCCAGGGATGTGATTGTGGCCATGATGAATGACTCAACGATCGGCACATTCAAACTTGCGGCGGCTATCCGAGTATTTAAAGACCGCTTTGCCGAAGATTCGGTCACGACAGATAAGAATTTTTCCGAAAAAACGCTTCTGCGAATAATGGCCCATGAGGATTCTCCGTTTGTGCAGGTGGAGGTCATGAGCGCTCTCGTCGCGCTCGACAGGTATAAATATTTCAAGGTCATGATTCCGCGCCTGATCGAAAAACTGGATCATTACAACGACGCCGTTGTGGACATCACCTATGATGAGCTGACCATGCTCATCAACAAAAGCACCGCTCGCACGCGTGAGGCTAGAATCATTTTCAATACTCTGCGTAAAATTCTTTTTCTTTCCCGCAAAAAACTGGAATATATCCAGGAACCGGACGAAAAGCTTCAAAAGAAACTCGATTTGCTGTTTTGGTCGGTCAAAGTACTAGGCACTCAAGAGCTGAAACAGCTTCCTCTTGAGGTCATCAGGCTCTTATGACAAACACACCATCTTCCAGCATAAGTCGGCGATTACGCTATATTTTGCTCTTTATAGCCGTTCCGGTCTGCGCATTTATATGGTTTCAATTTTCCTATCCAAGATTTTCCAACATTGATCTTTCGGTTTCAAAAGCCGAGGCTATACGGATCGCCACTGAACATGTCCAAAGCAAGGAGCGGGTCGATCTTAGTTCATACCATCGCTCCGTTATTTTTGATGTGTCTACCGACGGCGACCGTTATCTTCAAAAGTCCATGGGCTTC
>JAGNTT010000038.1 GCA_017987425.1 Candidatus Omnitrophota bacterium | reverse complement strand
ACGTCTCTTAAATAAGCGAACCTTCCTAAAAAGAATTTATCTTCAGTGAGAACAGAGATCGCGGCCGCGCCGTTTTGCGCATAGGTCTTGCCGATCTTCACTGCATCAAAATCCTCACGGATAATCCCGCGCGACGGAGACGCCTTCTTGACCTCCGCGATCAGGTTGATGGCGCCTGGTTTCGAAATTGCTTTCTTAAAAATGTGATAATGACTGTGCTTGGCGAGATCGATGTTCTTCTTCAAATTCTCGTAATATGCCTGCTTCTCTTTGAGGAGCTCGCGTTTATAGACAATAATCTTTTCCAGAAAATCATTAACCACGATTTGAAAATCCTTTTAATTCTTCCAGCTTGGCAAGCGCGCGTCCGGAATCGATGGATTCCTGGGCGGCAGTAATGCCTTCGGCAATTGTCTTGACCAGCTCGACGGTATAAAGCGCATACGCCGCGTTGATGACGACGATATCCCGCTTAGGTCCCTTTACGCCGTTTAACACATCCTGGGCCGCGCGGACATTTTCCTGGATGTTGGAGACTGTCAGATCCGCGTGGGACGCGCGCGCGATCCCCAATTCCTCGGGATCGATATCGTAGCTCACAACATCCTTGCCGTTAAATTCGCTTACAAACGTACGGTCGGTCGTCGTGATTTCATCCAGACCGTCGTTGCCGTGAACTACGAGCGCGCGCTTGAGTCCTAAATTTTTCAAAACTTCCGCCATGGGCTCGACCAGATCGCGGTTGTAAACACCCATCACCTGATGCGTGGCATCTGCCGGGTTGGTCAACGGTCCCAGAATATTAAAAATCGTTTTAACCCCCAAAGTCTTTCGCACCGGCGCCACATTCTTCATCGCCGGATGAAGATTCTGGGCGAACAAGAAAGCGATTCCGATTTCATCCAGGCATTTGCCGATTTGCGTATAATCAAGCGCCAGATTCACGCCGAGAGCTTCCAAGAGATCGGCGCTGCCGCAGACGCTTGAGACCGACCGGTTGCCGTGCTTGGCCACCACGACACCTGCCCCGGCGACAACCAAAGCGCTGATCGTCGAAATATTAAACGTATTTTTATGATCGCCGCCTGTTCCGCACGTATCAAGCACAACCTCATGACTCGTCTCAACCCCGATGACAAACTGCCGCATGATCTCGACTGCGCCGGTAATTTCTTCAACCGTCGGGCCCTTATCGTTCAAAGCCAAAAGATACTGCTTGAGCTCATCCGGGGAGGCGTCTCCCGACATGATGATCTTCATAACATCCCGGACTTCGTCTTTGGAAAGATTGTATCGGTTAAGGACCTTGTCGATGTATTTGCGCATGGAGGTGATCATCGCAGGCTTTGGCAGAACTTCATCACGATCGTCTATAAATGAAGAAAGTTCCGCAGGATATTCATTCCCTCTTTCGTCAAAATGGATTCCGGATGAAATTGCACGCCCCACAACGGCAGTGTTTTGTGGCGTACGCCCATGATTTCCTGATCGTCCACGGTGGTCGCCGTCACTTCCAGTTCCTGCGGCAGGGCTTTGGGATCGATCACCAGCGAATGATAACGCGTCGCTTCAAAAGGATTTTCCAGATTCTTGAAAATTTCGCGGTTGTCATGGGAAATTCGGGATGTCTTGCCGTGCATCAAGTTTTTTGCGTGAATGATCTTACCGCCGTACGCATAACCGATGGCCTGATGGCCCAGACAGACGCCTAGGATTGGAATCTTTCCGGCCAGCTTCTGAATGATCTCGACGGAAATACCCGCGTCTTCGGGACGGCCAGGCCCCGGCGAGATAACAATTTTTTCCGGCTTCATATTCTCAACCTGACTGACGGTCAATGCATCATTTCGATAGACCTTCATGTCCGCGTTCAATTCCCCAAAATACTGAACGAGGTTGTAGGTGAAAGAATCGTAGTTGTCGATCATCAGTATCATATTAAAACCTTAGGGTACACAAAGGTGACAAATGAACTCAAAGGTCACAACTGCGTACCTCTGTGTACTTTTGCGCTCCTTTGCATTCTTTAAATTATTCTTTCTCTCTCCAAACCTTAGCGCCGATGGCGACGAGTTTTTTATCCAGGTCTTCATATCCGCGCTCAAGATGATAGATGCGGTGAATGTCCGTCTTTCCTTTAGCGGCCAATCCGGCGATCACAAGCGCGGCTGACGCGCGAAGATCGGACGCCATGACCGGCGCACCGACCAACTCTTTAACGCCTTCAATAATCGCGACCCCGCCTTCTCTGCGGATCCTGGCTCCCATACGGTTCAATTCGGGGATATGCATGAAGCGGTCAGGAAACACTTTGTCGGTAATAACCGTGACACCGGGAATGATAGACATGAGTGCGGCATACTGGGCCTGAAGGTCCGTTGGGAAACCCGGGTGTGGATATGTCGTCATGGACACCGGTTTCAAATTTCTTCCCGGCTTAACGTGAATAACGTCCCTGCCCTTTTCAATGACAACACCGACTTGAGTGAGTTTATCAACAAGCGCTGACATCTGATTCAATTGCACATCGCGGATGGTCAGGTGGCTTCGTGTTGCGGCAGCCATCAGGATAAAAGTTCCCGCTTCGATACGGTCAGGCGACATCCGGTAGCTTACACCTTCCAGCCGTCGGACACCGTTGATCACGATCTTCGGTGTGCCGTGCCCTTCAATCTTTGCCCCCATCTCGCTTAAAAAATTTCCAAGATCTTCTATCTCCGGTTCGCAGGCCGCCGATTCGATGATGGTCTGGCCATGGGCCAAAACCGCGGCCATCATGACGTTCGCGGTCGCCAGAACCGATGAACCGAATACACCGCCCAGATAAACATGCGCGCCTTTTAACTTCGGAGCAGTGGCGATCACATAACCGCCGTCCATAGTCACCTTGGTGCCGAGCGCTAAAATCCCTTTCATATGAAGATCGACTGGGCGCACACCGATGATACATCCGCCAGGCATCGAGACTTTGGCCTTGCCCAGCTTGGCCAGAAGCGGCCCCAAAACACAAAAGGATCCGCGCATCGTCGACACAAGATCATAGTCGGCAACGTGATTGAGAGTACCGTTAGCGGTGATTAGAATTCTGTCTTTGGAAACCTCGACGTTTTTACCCAACGATTTTAAAAGTTTGAGCATCGTTGTTGTATCGCGCAGTCTTGGAAAATTCTTGATTTCGCAGGGCTCATCCGTGAGGAGTGTCGCGGCCAGGATCGGCAAGGTGGCATTCTTTGAACCGCTGACTCTGATTTCACCTTTTAACGGTTTTCCCCCTTCAATGACAAATTTATCCATAAAACTCCTGTTGTTAGGCTCAATATCACTAAATTTTTAATTGGGCCTGAACGATTCGATCTCTCTGATTGTAGTCTTGATTGACCAGTATATTAACAAAAGACCCCTGCCGGGTCAAAAGGTTCTCGAGGGATTTTCCCTGGGCTTCGCCGATTTCAAAGAATAGCGATCCGCCGGGCTGAAGAACTTTTTCAGCGTTCTTCACAATATGTTCATAAAACCGTAAACCGTCTTCTCCGCCGTTAAGAGCATTCTGCGGTTCCTTTTGAACATCCTGCGGAAGCCCCGCCAGATCCCCGGTCTTGATATACGGCGGGTTCGATATGATAAAGGAAAAACGGCGTGTCTGCACCTGATCAAACCATTCAAACACATTACCCTTGATAAATTCGATTCGGGAAAAAACATTGTTTCGCGAAGCGTTCTCCCTCGCCACTTCCAGCGCCCCGGATGAAACATCTATGGCAGCCATCCGTATTCTTGGATCATGTTTGACTAAAGCGATCGGAATATTCCCGGAACCGGTCCCAATGTCGAGTCCGTTAATCATCCCGGACTGCTCTTCTTCTTTAATCACGTTCAAAACCGTTTCTACGAGCAGCTCGGTCTCGGGACGAGGAATGAGCACGCGAGGGTCCACCTTGAAAGAAATGCCCATGAACTCACATTCCCCGAGTATATATTGCAGCGGCTCGCCCGCATCAAACCGGCGCATAATATCGTCATACATTTTTTGCTGATCCGCATTTAAGGCAAATCCTTTCAAATGCAAATCAGCTCTGGAACAATTGAGAATATGCGTAAGGATCAGTTCGTTGACATTCATAAAACCTTTATTACGGCATGATGCGTTTTCGCGCATCCAGAAAAAATCTCTCGATCGTCACCGTTGAAATAATCCCGGCACACAAGGACGCCGCTACATATCCGGCGATCACCCACAACGATTTAATCGCGATGTAATAGTTAACAAAAAAGAAAATCAAAATATAGTGCCAAATGTAAATGCCGTAGGAATTTCTCCCCACGTAACGCAAGACCGGCGCCTCAAGAATCCTCGTCAACGGCCAGCAGCCTCCCACGACCGCAATCACCAAAAGACCACAAGCCATATAAACCGTCGTGTAGTCACACCAACGCAATTTGTGATAATAATAAAAGACACACATGAATAGACCGGCGCTGATCAGGAACAGAATGATCGGCAGAATTTTATCCTGTTTGAGTTTCTCCTCGAATAGAGGAAAAATCAACCGGAGCAGACACCCGAAAACGAGCGCGTCGAACCGAAGATGAGTTGCCTGCCAGTCTAACGGATTCCAACTCGATGCCCCCGCCAATCCCACAGACCTAAGCCAATTGCCCGCGATGATGAGCAGCAGGAATATAACCAAGAGCGCCCATTTGCGTCCGGCTTGATCTTTAAACATCGCCCAGACAACCCAGAAAATCAGCGGCAAAAAAATATAAAAGTGTTCTTCCACGGCGATCGACCATAAATGGGCGACAATAGTCAGCGGCGGATTAATATAGTTCTGAACCATGAAGAGATAACTGAGGCCCATACCCAAAGAACATTTCGTTTTAAAGACAAACACCGCCAAAACTATCCCGGCCAAAACAGCTGTAAAATACTGTGGAAGAATTTTGAACGCCCTGCGGACATAAAACCGTTTAAGGCGCAATGGTCCGGAGATGTCCTCCAGCAGTAGACCCGCGATCAGAAAACCGCTGATCACAAAAAAAGATCTACCCCGAGAAAACCCAGATAGACGATCCGTCCAGAAACCTTGGTCAATTCACTATCGGATTGAAACGGCCAGTAAGAAAAGAAAAGACCGATATGATGGATGATAACGAGAAAGATTGAAACCGCGCGAAGACCATCTAAACCCTGAAAATAGTCGGCAGGTTTGGACATAGATGAAAGGTTAGAGTTTTTCTTTGGCTTCTTTTTCAGCAACGATGAGCGCGTCGGTCAGCTCATCCAGGTCGCCGTCCAGAACTTTTTCCAGCTGATGTGTGGTAAACCCGATGCGGTGATCGGTAATGCGCCGGTCGGGAAAATTATATGTACGGATTTTTTCGCTGCGGTCGCCGGATCCTACCTGGGCCTTGCGTTCCTGGGCAGCCTTAGCGGAAACATCACTTTGCATCTTATCCAGAATTCGAGCTCGCAAAATGCGCATGGCTTTCGCTCTGTTCTTCAGCTGAGATCTTTCATCCTGACAGGCAACCACGGTTCCCGTGGGAAGATGGGTGATGCGTACGGCGGAATCGGTTGTGTTAACGGATTGCCCTCCTGGACCTGATGAACGGTAAACGTCAATCTTTAAATCGGTAGGAATAATAACAAGATCGACTTCTTCGGGTTCAAACAAAACCGCCACAGTGGCGGCGGAAGTGTGGATGCGTCCCGAGGCTTCCGTCTTGGGAACACGCTGAACGCGATGAGCGCCGCTTTCCCATTTGAGACGTTTGGCGGCATCTTTCCCGCTCAAAGAGAAGACGACTTCTTTGACGCCTTCCGCTTCCGATGAGGCGATCGACATGAGTTCCAACTTCCAGCTTTTCATGTCGGCATATTTGGAATACATGCGGTAAAGATCGTTGGCAAATATTGAGGCTTCGAGACCGCCGGTTCCGGCGCGGATTTCAATGATGACATCCCGCTGATCAGCGGCGTCCGGAGGGTTGAGCACATCGATAAGCTGCGCATCAAGATGGTCAAGCTTTTCTTCCAGCTCAGGGAGCTCCATACGGGCAAGCTCCTCCAAGTCTTTATCATGCTTGGCCTTGATTATATCCTTTAACTCGTCGATATGCTTGGATATGCGTGTGTAGACGCGGAACAGCTCAACCGCGGGACCGAGGTCGGCAAATTCTTTGGCGAGCTTCTGGTATTGACCTTGATCGGAGGCAATCTCCTGATCGGCCAACTTGGCTTCCAGCTCTAAGAAACGCTCCTGCTGTCTCTTAAGCTTAAGAAGATCATTTTCCTTTAGCATAACGCTTCTTGAATTTGTCAATGCGTCCGGCTGTATCGATTAATTTCTTTTCGCCCGTGAAGAACGGATGGCACTGGCTGCAGATTTCCACACGGATGCTCTTTTTGGTGGCCCGAGTGTGAATGACGTTGCCACATGCGCATGTGATGGTGGTCATCTCATAGCTCGGATGGATCTCGGTTTTCATGTCTATTTCTCCTAAATGCCTGATTTTTATATACTATCGTTTACGTAAAACAGGCCGATAATATAGCTTATTTATTCATATTTTGCAAGAACTCTTCATTGCTCTTATATTTGCCCAATTTATCGATCAAAAGCTCCATGGATTCGGCAGAATTGAGGTCATTAATGGCCTTTCTCAGAAGCCAAACGCGCTGGAGATCATCGGATTTAACCAGCAATTCCTCATGTCGTGTATTGGAACGCTTGATGTCGATGGCCGGGTAAATGCGGCGCTGGAAAAGGTTGCGGTCCAGCTGGAGCTCCATGTTGCCGGTTCCCTTGAACTCTTCGAAAATGACTTCGTCCATGCGGCTTCCGGTATCCACAAGCGCGGTGGCGATGATGGTGAGGCTTCCGCCCTCTTCAATCGCGCGGGCGGTCCCGAAAAAGCGTTTGGGTTTATGAAGCGCATTTGAGTCCACACCACCGGAGAGAATCTTGCCGGAATGCGGAACGACCGTATTGTACGCGCGGGCCAAACGAGTGATGGAATCGAGCAGGATGACCACGTCACGTTTGTGCTCAACCAGACGGCGCGCTTTTTCCAGAACGATTTCCGCAATCTGGACATGCCGTTCAGCCGGCTCATCGAATGTAGATGCGATGACTTCTCCTTTAACGCTGCGCTGCATGTCCGTGACTTCCTCCGGGCGTTCGTCGATCAGAAGAACGATCAGGATGACTTCCGGATGGTTCTGCGCGATCGAATTGGCGATTTTCTGCATGAGCACAGTTTTACCGGAATACGGCGGAGCGACCAGCAACGCGCGTTGTCCTTTTCCGATCGGCGTCAGAAGATCCATGACGCGCATCGAAATTTCCTTGGTCTCCGTCTCAAGTTTCAGACGTTCCTTCGGATAAAGAGGCGTGAGGTTATCAAAAAAGATTTTATCCTTGCACTTTTCCGGATTTTCAAAATTCACCGCTTCCACCTTCAAAAGAGCGAAATACTTTTCGCCTTCTTTGGGCGGACGGATCTGACCGCTGACGTTATCTCCCGTTTTAAGATCGAAACGGCGGATCTGCGACGGGGAAATATAAATGTCATCCGGACACGGCAGGTAATTGTAATTGGAGCTGCGCAAGAAACCGAAACCTTCGGAAAGAATTTCGAGAGTTCCCTCACCGAACATGAGACCTTCTTTTTCAGCCTGGGCCTGAAGGATTTTAAACATCAAATCCTGTTTCTTAAGGCCGCTCACTCCCTGCACGCCCATATCGCGCGCGAGCTTTGAAAGCTCGCCCATTTTCATCTCTTTAAGCTCTTCGATATGAACACTCTTGCCGTTTCCATTGGCGGCGGAAGCAGTCTTTTCCGTCTTTTCTATCTTTTCAACTTCAGCTTCGGGTTTTGCTTCGTTCTTCGTATCTGCTTTAACTTCTGGCTTTGCCATGATGAATATTCCTCCTAAGAATTTGTATTCTTCCTTGCATCCTTCGACGCGCTCCTCGCTTCAGCTCGTCGCTTGCTCAGGATGATGGTCCGATATTTTATTAATGGTGAGCGAACGCGAGTAGAGTCGAACCATCATTTCGTCCGAGTTTATTGCGCTTTCCTTTTATAATGAAAAATCTGGAAGATTTGTCATTTCGATTGGTCAGGAGGAGCGCAATAATAGCCTCTCGACGATCATTCGCGTTTGCTTCTCTGTTTCCTTTAAACCTTTATTATTGTCAATGACTATATCAGCCATGTTGATTTTTTGTTTGATCGGTAATTGCGACTTCATGCGTCTTAATATTTCCGGGCGCGTCATCTTCCGCTGGGTCATCAACCTGGAAACCTGTACTTCTTTAGATGCTTTAACAACGACAATATAATCCATCCACCGATGCCAGCCGGCTTCAATCAAAAGCGGAGCATCAACGACGATCATGAATATTTTCGCGTCCCTCTTCAGGCTCTTAATGCGCGCCTGCACCTCCTTGAATGCGATCGGGTGAACGATCGAAGTTAATTGTTTTAATTTATGTTCGTTACGAAAAACGATATCAGCCAGCTTGCGCCGGTCAATGTCCTTACCGGAAAGAATATCCTTTCCGAATGTTTTGACAACTTTCTTATAAGCCTTTCCCGTCGGACGCAGCTGTTCGTGAACGACCGCATCGGCATCGATCACAACCGCTCCCTGCCGGGCAAACATACCGGCCACCGTGCTTTTTCCGCTTCCCAAACTTCCTGTAAGCCCGATCAATATCATGGATGAACCTTACACGCCTTCCCGGTAGATCTTTTCATATTCAAGCGCCGAATTATCCCACGTGAAACGGGATTCAAACGCCCGCTTGACCAGAGCATTAAACTGCGGCGGATTTTTATAGGCACGTACCGCCTGTTCAAAACAAAACACCAGACCTTCCTTGGTGTATTGAAAGAACACAAATCCGTTGCCGAAAGATCTCAAAGGATCGTATGCCGAAATCGTGTCCGCCAGACCGCCGGTGCGGTGAACAAGCGGGATCGTGCCGTAACACAGACTGATCATCTGCCCCAGACCGCAGGGCTCGTATACCGACGGCATCAGAAAAAAATCGGACGCCGCATAAGTACGGCGGGCCATTTCCTCGCCGAACTTTAAAAACAGGCCGATCTTCTCGGGATATTTGGCCGCGCAAGCCTCCAGAAGCCGATGATAGCGATCGCCGCCGCTTCCGACGAACACAAGCTGGACGTCGAAGCGCATCAACTCTTCGATCGACTCGATCAATAGATCAAGACCCTTTTGATGACATAAGCGCCCAACAAACCCGAAAAGCGGCACATTGGTCTTTTCAGGAAGACCGACGGCTTTCTGCAAAGACGCCTTATTGTTCGCTTTATTGCTCCAGTCAGCGCTGGAATAATGGGATTCGATCAAAGGATCGGTGCCGGGATTCCAGATATCATAATCAAGACCGTTGATGATACCCGCAATTCCCTCCGGCCGAGTGCGTAAGACCCCGTCCAAACCGCAGCCGTATTCCTTATGCTGAATTTCCAGCGCATACTGCGGGCTTACCGTCGTCACACGGTCGGCAAATATTATCCCCGCCTTCATGACATTGATCTGGTCGTAAAACTCAAATCCGTCGATATGAAAGAGCTCGCGGTCCAGCGACAGGAGTTCATATTGTTCTTTCGGAAAAACACCCTGGTAAGCCAGATTGTGAATGGTAAACACCGATTTAATATTTTTAAAGAACGGATCTTTTTGATATTTATTTTTTAAGAGGACGGGAATCAGGGCCGTATGCCAGTCATGGCAATGAATGACATCGACAGGTTCTTCCAGCCTTTTCAAAAGACGCAGGGATTCATGACAGTAATATGAGAATCTCTCTAAATTATCCGCGTAATCGCCGCTTTTATCACCGTAAATCCCGTCGCGGCCGAAATGCTTTTCATTGCCCACCAGATAGACTTTGATATTTTTGCTGATTTTGGCCACAGAAACTTCGTTGGGCGAAAACGGCTTCACATCAGTGCGTTTAACCGCCTTGTAATAAGGTGTAATAACGATAAGTTCATGCCCTAGCTCTTCAAGGGCTTGAGGCAGGGATCCGGCCACATCCGCCAAACCGCCTGTCTTTGTGAAAGGGACAACCTCTGCCGAGCAGAAAACTATTCTCATAGATTTTGTTATACCTTCTCCATTTGAAGCCAGTTTTTACCGATCTTGACACTCGCCGTGATCGGCACCGAGAATTCACATACATGTTCCATGGCATCGCGCACAAGAGGCACCATCGCCGGCCGTTCATTGATCGGCACATTAAAGACGAGTTCATCGTGCACGGTACTAATCATCCTGGAACACATATTGTTTTTTGAAATCAAGCCAGCAATATTAATCATGGCCATTTTCATCAGGTCTGCGGCCGATCCCTGGACCGGCGTATTGATCGCCTGGCGTTCCGCAAACTGCCTCAGACCTATGTTTTTACTTTTGATCTCAGGGATATAGCGGCGGCGGTTGAACAGCGTCGTGACATATCCAAGATCCTGTGCTTTCTTAATTTCATTGTCCATGAATGCTTTAACTAAGGGATAGCGCATAAAATAACGGTCGATAAAATCCTGCGCTTCCGGGTTAGAAACGCCTAAATCTTTGGCAAGCCCGAAGGCGCTGATGCCGTAAATGATCCCGAAATTCACACGCTTGGCGGCGTTGCGCATGTGCGCATCCACCTTGTCTTCAGCCACATCAAAGATAAGCCCCGCCGTGTAAGCATGAATATCCTGGTCTTCCTGAAAAGCTTTAATCAAGGCAGCGTCCTGGGATAAGTGCGCCAGGATCCTTAACTCGATCTGCGAATAATCGGCGGACAACAATTGGTCGCCCGGATTAAACGGAACAAACGCCCGGCGGATTTCACGCCCCATCTCGGTGCGTATAGGAATGTTTTGCAGATTCGGATTGTTTGAACTCAGACGCCCTGTTTCCGCTCCCGTCTGATTAAACGTCGCATGAAGCCGGTTATCCGCATCCACCAGTCTCGGCAGCACATCGATATAGGTCGACTTTAATTTTGAAATCTGGCGGTAATCGAGGATCACTTGCGCGATCTCGTGTTTGGGCGCAAGCCTGCTTAAGACTTCTTCGTCGGTCGAGAATCCGGTTTTTGTTTTCTTGATAACAGGCAGTTTCAATTTTACAAAGAGCACGTCGCTAAGCTGCTTGGGCGAATTGACATTAAATTCGGTCTGCGCGAGCGCGTATAATCTGGTGACGGTCTCTCTGATTCTGGCATCACATTCGCGCGAAAGTTTGCCCAGAGCATCGACATCAATCTTCACACCTTCTTTTTCCATCTCTGCCAGGACCATGGCCAGTGGCACTTCAAGCTCGCGGTACAATTTCTCAACATTCTTTTCTACCAAGTCTTTAGCCATGACCTCGGCCAGTTTCTCAAGCGCAGCCACCTGCGCGGCGCGGTCTTGCTCGTCGACGGATTCCTTAAGATACTGCCAGCTTAACGAGCTGATATCGAATGCCGCCAGCCCGCTGACTAACAAATATCCGGCCAGAAGCGCGTCAAAAACTTCTCCTGCAAGCGAAACAGCCGATGCGTCCAGAATTTTACAAAGGGCTTTTGAATCATACGTAATTTTACGGATCGACGCGTCTTCAAAAATTGATTTAAATTGATCGAGGTCTCTTGATCCCGCCACCGTCACCTGGTCGCTGACGCAAAACCATATACGCACACCTTCCAAAGTATCCCTGCTTCCCGAACACAGTACGGCAAACTGTTTGGCTTTTTTAATTTTTGCGACCGTCTCGTTAACACCGCTTGCGTCTTCTATTTCTACCGCTTTACGGGCCGCGGCTGCGGGCGCGTCATGATTGAGCTCCTGCGCCAGCTTGCGGAATTCTAACTCGGTAAATAAACGGTGCAGTTCTTTGGTATCCGGTGCGGGAACCGCAAGCTCATCGACATTGACATCGACAGGAGCGTCTCCTTCAAGAATTGCCAGTTCCTTACTGAAAAAAGCCCCTTCCTTCTGTGTATCGAGCTTTTCTCTGACCTTGACCTGTTTGATGTCATCGAGATGCGCGTAAATATTTTCAAGCGCGCCAAACTCATTGATCAGACTGCGGGCGGTCACCTCGCCGATACCGTTGACTCCCGGGATGTTATCGGAGGCGTCGCCGCAAAGCGCAAGGTAATCGGTGATCAAAGACGGCTTGATACCGAAACGCTCTTCACTTTCCTTCACGCCCATGATTTTATCGTGACGAAAACTGTAAATGCCGACACCATCCCCGACCAGCTGATACATATCCTTGTCATCGGAGGCGATCACGACTTCGAAATTCCTGCCTTTAAATTTATGGACAATCGTCGCGATCAAATCGTCCGCCTCATATCCGTCCAGTTCAAAAATTGGAACATGGTAAGCCCGGATGACTTCTTTAATGATCGGAATCTGACTGATCAGATCCTCCGGCATGGAAGGCCGCTGGATCTTATATTCCTGAAATTTTTCCTGGCGGCGCGTCTTTTTGCCGGTGTCAAAACACACGGCCATATGAGAAGGAGCGTATTCTTTTAAAATTTTAAGCAGCGTATTAGTGAAGCCGAAGACAGCATTAGTCGCCTGGCCTTTGGAATTGGCGAGCCCGCTAATCCCGTAAAACGCGCGGTAACAGAGCGCGTGACCGTCAATGAGAAATATTTTAGATAGCGGCAT
>JAGNTT010000191.1 GCA_017987425.1 Candidatus Omnitrophota bacterium | reverse complement strand
GGTGATGAGTCTGGCGAAATCGACCGAGAACTTCGGGTCGTTATGAATGTCGAAGCGGATTGCATGTTTGATCTTAACCGCAACGTCCGCCGGATGGATGAGCATTTTAGAAGGAATGCAGCCGCGGTTTAAACAGGTGCCGCCTAATTTATCTTTTTCGATGACCGCGACTTTAAGGCCCATGGTGGCAGCCGGAGAAGTGATCTTGGCGCCGCCGCCGGAACCGATAACAATAACGTCGTATTTTTTCATGATGTTTGATTGAAATTAATAGAGATTGATAGAGATTGATAGAAATTTGTTGAAATTGCCAGAAGCAGGAATGGTGTCATGCTTTTGATTATCAATTATTACAACGAATTTCCATTAATTTCTATGAATTTCTACAAATTTCTTTGCGGGAAGGGGTGGACGTTAAACCATCTGCGTCGTTTGTGTAAGGTATTGGTTCAGGCGGTGAACTACGGCGTCGTATTCTTTAAGCTGCATCAGGTCTGACCGTACGGAGGCAATATTAGGGAGGCCGCGCAGATAACCGGCATAATATTTTCTAAATGGAATGACGCCGTTGTAAGGAAGTTCGTGCGCCACGGACATCTTCAAATGTTCGAGGCAGATGCCGATGCGTTCTTCGATCGAAGGTTCGGGAAGATGTTCTCCGGTGGCGAGAAAATGTTTGATCTGCTTGAAGACCCATGGATTGGCGACGGCGCCGCGGCCGATCATGACACCGTCGCACCCGGTCTCCAGCATGGCTTTGGCATCTTCAGGTGTTGTCACATCTCCGTTTCCGATCACCGGAATTTTGACGACTTGTTTGACCTTGGCCAGCCAGTCCCAGTCGGCAAAACCGTTATGCGCCTGCGAACGCGTGCGGCAGTGCAGGGTGAGCGCCTGCGCGCCGGCCTGCTCGATCATCTTGGCTACTTCCAATATAACAATGCTGTCGTGGTCCCAGCCGAGACGGGTCTTGACGGTGACCGGAAGCTTGGTTGCTTTGACCGTGGAACGGACGATTTTCTCAAACAGGGGAAGATCACGTAAAAGTCCGGCGCCTTCGTTGCGGGCCACGTGATTTTTAACCCAACAGCCGCAGTTGATGTCGATGAAATCAGGCTTAAAACCTTCTGCGACTTTGGCGGCACTGGCCAATGATTCATCCTTGCCGCCGAACAGCTGGATGGCGACCGGACGTTCTTCGTCGCAGACCGTGATCTTTTTAAGTGCTTTCGGGATGTCCCGGATGAGGGCTTCGCTGGCGGTAAATTCCGTATAAACAAGGTCCGCTCCCAGGCGTTTGCAGATCACGCGAAAAGGCATGTCCGTCACGTCTTCCATGGGGGCAAGGGCGATGGGCTTCTCTATATTAATGGGGCCGATGTTCATAAGCGTCGATTTAGTTAGGGTGGTAAGTGGTACGTGATAAGTGGTAAGAAGACCTTTTCTTACCACGTACCACCGGTACTCTCCAGGATGCTATACCACATACCACGTAATAAATGTGTGCCAATTATATCCCATTTTCCGCGGAATGCAACTGTTGAAAAGTGCGGGGAAATGACTATACTAGGGTACACAAGAACGCAGGAGCACATGACACAAGCGCACAAGAAGATCACAAGGTCTACGTGTGTTCCTCATGTGCTCTTGTGGCCTGTGTCTTGTGACTTATTTATGGCTATCACTTTCAAACCCACAGATTCGGCAATCGTCCGCGGCATCAAGACCGTCGGCGTCGGCAAAAAGGGCAGCAAGCCTTTGGGGCCGGAGCTGGCTCTGGAAATTCTTGCCGATTTGAAAGCGGGAAAGGTTCCGGACGCAGCTGTCGGCGCATTTTTTGCCGGGCTTTCTTTTAAAGGGATTGAACCGGGCGAAGAAGTTCTGGACCAATATTTTGACCGTCCGGGCACGCTTGCCGATCCGCTTCTTTTGGCGCGCAGTTTGTGCAAGGATGCGCCCGCAACCATCCGGGAGATTTGCGAACGCGTGATGATGAAAAACACGCTCGATGTGGCGACGGCTTACACGCTCGGGCGTTTTCTGTTATCTTCGGAACCGGGCAACGCCGCCCGCGGTCTGATCGCCAGCGCTCTTCGCGTCCGTTATGAAACGGACGACGAGTATGAAGGAATTTTAAAAGCTATTCAGGAAACAATCGCGCCGCAATTCATTTCATCCGCCGGAACCGGTCTTATACAGCTGGCCGAACCGTTTGACGGCAATGACAAATCCTACATCATCACGCCTTTGGTCGGACGTTATCTGAAAAGTTTGAATTATCGTGTCGTCCATATGGTGGGACGCAACAGCGGTCCCAAGTTTGATGTGAACCTTTTAGATGTCGTCGATCTTTTGAACGTTCCGTTCGCTCAGAATGCGGCTGATTTAAACGGTCCTCAGCCTGAGTTCGGCTGGTTCGTCAATCAGAAAGATTTATCGCCCGCCGCCGACCGCTGGGTTAACATCCGTCACCAGACCGTTAAGCGTCCGTTCATGGCAACCTTGGAGAAATTTTTAAATCCTTTTAAATCGGACATCATTGCGACATCCGCGTTTCATCCTCCTTATGGTGAAAAGATGCTTGTCATTTCCGAACGCGCTGGTTTTCCCGGCATCATCGTCATCCGTAACGGGATCGAAGGCAGTCTGGCTTTTTCTTTGAAAAGAGACACGCGTATCCTGTGTTCGGCCCGTCAGAAAGACGGGACATATCTGCGTCATGAGTTCAGTTTTAATGCCGAGAATTTTTTAAAAGAGAATTTAGAGACGGAGGAGATGACGGAGCATCCGAAAGCGGTTGACAATGCCCGTTTGATTAGCGAATATATGGGGGCAGGTCGCACGGCCCACAGGCATTTTGATTTAAGGATCAAAGCCACCTGTGAAGGTTTCAGGCTCGCCACGGAGTGGATTAAAGAGAATAAACGTTAGACGTGGGACGTCAGACGTGAGACGTTTCGTCCCTCGTCTGAAGTCTTACGTCCTTCAGAAGACAAAATTATGATTTGGGTTAAATATGCTAGCGGTCTGATGTTCCTGGGGGTTATGCTCGGGGCATTCGGGGCGCACGCGCTTAAGGGCAAGGTTGATCCGTATTTGCTGGATGTGTTTAAGACGGGCGTGATGTATCACCTGATCCACGCGCTCGGGCTTTTCGCGGTCGCCTGGCTCTCGACGGTCTCCCAGGACCCCAAGCTTGTCTGGGCGGGGATTTTGATGATCGTCGGCATCGTTCTTTTTTCGGGAAGTTTATACGCGATGACACTCACGGGAATCCGTCCGCTGGGGGCGATCACACCGTTCGGCGGTTTATCATTTTTGGCCGCGTGGATTTTGATTTTTACCATAAAAATCTAACAATCGTTTCGTTTGTAATGCTTCGATGAGGCAAGGAGATGAGACAATGTTTGCACTTCACACCAGG
>JAGNTT010000190.1 GCA_017987425.1 Candidatus Omnitrophota bacterium | reverse complement strand
TCATGAGGTCGTCTTTGTACGTCTGCTGGCGGTTCTTGACCGAGGCTATGATCTGCTGTTGAACCTCATCCAGCGGCTTAAAAAGCGCGACGAGATTTTTGGCGATATTCTGCGGAAGTTTTTTTTCATGGTCGTACCGCTTGCGCCCGGTATGGCCCATGACGTAATAAATAAGAACGCCCAGGCCCGGCATCAGAATGAAGATCAAAATCCAGGCGAATGTTTCGGTAGGTTCGCGGTCATCGAGAAGAAGATAAAAGATGGTGACAATGATGTAGATTTGAAAAAGGAACAGGACGAGCGACATGAAATTAAAGTCGAAATGCATAGGGGAATTCTATAGCGAATCGGGCGGGCTTACAATCTGATTAAACAAAATCATTGGTCGGGGATCGTTGATCGTTGTTCGTCGAGGGCGAGCAACGATCAACCAGCAACGAACAACGGAAGCCTATTCCTGCGAACCGTCCAAATACTCCCAACGGTCATACGCCCGCAATAGCTCCTCTGAAACCTCTTCCGCACGGGCTTGCATTTGGGCCATTTCCTTGGGCTCTCTTTGGAAAAAACTGATGTCCGCCATGCTTTCATAAAGTTTGGCGTGCTCTTCTTCCAGCTTTTCAATCAGAGCGGGCAGACGGCTTAACTCCATCTGTTCTTTATTGGAAAGTTTACGGCGCACAGCTTCTTTCGGTTCAGGCTCTTTGACAGGCGGAGCAGGCTTTTCTTCTTTGACCTTGGGCGGCGGCGCGACAGCGGGTTTGGATTTATGCTGGACCAGCCAGTCATCGTAACCGCCGGCATATTCATAAATCTCACCGTTCCCTTCCAAAACGATCGTGGACGTGACCACGTTATTAAGGAAAGACCTGTCATGACTGACCAAAACCACTGTGCCGGTATACTCCATCAAAAGCTCTTCGAGCAATTCCTGCGTTTCGATGTCGAGATCGTTGGTGGGCTCGTCCATGATAAGAAAATTAGAAGGCTTGGTGAACATACGCGCGAGAAACAAACGGTTGCGTTCCCCGCCGGAGAGAACCTTGACCGGAGTACGCGCGCGGTCCGGAGTGAACAAAAATTCCTGCAGATAGCCGATCACATGCCTCGGCTTGCCGTTGATGGTGACCGTGTCCCCGCCTTTGGCGACATTTTCAATGACGGTCTTTTCTTCGTCGAGACCTTCGCGCAGCTGATCGAAATAGAGCACCTCTAAATTTGTTCCCAAACGCACCTTGCCTTTGTGAGGCTCGAGCTGTCCGAGTAAAACACGCAGCAAAGTTGTCTTACCGCTGCCGTTGGCGCCGATGACGCCGATTTTGTCACCGCGCATGATCTGGGTGGAGAAATCGCGGATGATGCAATGATCGCCGTAATTAAATCCCAGTTGAGATGCCTTGATGACCAGATGGCCGGAGCTCTCGGCTTCCTGAGCCTGGATGGTGGCCTTGCCGATCTGCTGACGCTGGTTCTGCTTTTCGATACGCATGCGTTCGAGCGCCTTCACGCGGCCTTCGTTGCGCGTGCGGCGGGCCTTGACGCCTTTACGGATCCAGACCTCTTCCTCGGCGAGCTTTCTGTTAAAGTCCGCGCGCTGGGCGGTCTCAACTTCGAGCGCCATCTGTTTGCGTTCCAGAAATGTCTGATATCCGCAGGCCCAGTTGAAAATCCTGCCGCGGTCAAGCTCGACGATGCGGGTCGCCAGATGCGTCATGAACATGCGGTCGTGAGTGACAAAAAATAAGGTGCCGGAATAATTCTTGAGGAATTCTTCCAGCCAGTTGATGGTGTCGATGTCCAGATGGTTGGTCGGCTCATCCAGCAGAAGGATTTCGGGTTTGATGACAAGTGCTTTGGCCAGAAGGGCGCGGCGTTTCTGCCCGCCGGAGAGACTTTCGAAATCCGAATCGCCGTCGAGCTTCATATGCGCGAGAACATCTTCCACTTCGTTCTCAAGGTCCCAGCCGTTGGTGTGTTCGATCTCGGACTGAAGACGCCCAAGCTCATTCATCAGCGCGGGTGTGTGTTCAGTCTGCAGGCGGTGCGTCACATGATGATAATCGCTTAAAAGTTTGGCTCGTTCACCAAGCCCCGCGAATACCACATCAAAAACCGTACCCTTGATGTCTTTGGGAACTTCCTGCGGCAGGTGCGTGACCTTGATGTCCTTTTGATAAATGATCTCGCCTTTATCGATCTGCACCCGGCCGGCCATGACCTTCATGAGCGTGGTTTTGCCCACACCGTTGCGGCCGAGCAACGCGACGCGTTCGCCCGCCTCCAACTGAAGGCTCAAATTCTCAAAAATGAGCGGCCCGCCAAAGGCCAGTGAAATATCTTGTACGCTGATAAGTGCCATGAAGGTTTCAAGTCTACTACAAGACGGCGCTTTTGACCAGCAAACAAAAAAATGACCGTCGTCTTTCCGTTTTTAATTCTGTATTCATCTTGTTTTAATCCGGATGCCATAGAATGAAATAGAAAGCGAGGGCAGTCCTATGAAAAGACGAAGACGCAAAAACGGATTAGGTTTCAATCCGCTCGGAAGCGAACAGGAACAACTGCAAGACTCAGAATCATTGACCAGTGATGTCACAGAGCAGTTTCGCGACCCGAGGGACATCAAAGAAAACGCAGCGCCAAGCAACGCCAACTGGAGCCAGGAGCAGGATCGCAGCGACGATCTGGCGGAAATGAAGGATCCCTTCATCCAGCAGCCGGAAAGGGACACCCAAACCCCTCCGGAACTTGCCCAGGAGAGACAGCCAAGACCGGCAGGGCAAATCGGCGGTCAACCGCCGGCGACGGAAGACCTTGCCCATCTTTTCGATCGGGAACGCAAATTGCGCAAATACACGTCCTAATTCCATCCACAAAAAAAGGCGGCTTAATAATAAGCCGCCTTTTTTTATAACACATTCTTTGGGTCTTTTATTTCTTTACAGCTCCTACTGCGAACAAAACCATCAGCAACAGAATAACGGCCGGAATCAGAAAGAGAACAAACAGCACCTGGGCGATGCCCATGGCCGATCCGGAAATCCCCGTAAATCCCAACAACCCTGCAATGATTGCGATAACCAAAAAAGTTATGGACCATCTCAACATATGCACCTCCCTGTTTGTTGGATTGATCATAACAACTGACGCATGAAAGGAGCATGAATGGAACATGAAAAAATATTCAGGGATGCGGGACTATATTCAGCTAATGAATCGATTACTTAGGGAAACGAACGGCCTCGGAATCTTCCACATCATGAAACTTCTCGCCGGACACAAAGCGTTCGTTGATCGCCGTCCCGTTGATCTCCCCCTCGATCACAAAAATGTATTTGCCCGGACGGGTGGGCAGAAATCGCGCGGAATATTTTCCCTGTTCTTTATAGGCCGGCTTCAGTTCAAGATCCAGCGACCCTTCCCCCTCATTCCCCA
>JAGNTT010000037.1 GCA_017987425.1 Candidatus Omnitrophota bacterium | reverse complement strand
TTGGTCCGGCTTCAATGCCGCGCCCGCCACCAAAGGTTCAACCGTATTGTCCTGCGATATCACTAGCACCTGTTCGGCTTTTTTACCGACGGCTTTCTCGACGGCTTCAACAATTTCGTTCGGACTGTCTTTGACTTTCGCAATAAAGGCGGAAACGATTTCGTCGGAAAGTTTGACCGCCGTGTTGCTGAAATTAAGCGTGAAACCGATCTCATTCTTTAATTCAGTCACAAGCTGGACCGGATTCTTGCGGCTTTCACCCATCATCGTCAAAACCTGAAACAGCTGGGTCACGGCATCATCAAAGAATGTTTCACCGCGAACGGTGACAACCTGATGACCTGACTCTTCCGTCCCCACAACAACGATCATCGCGGGATTCTCTAATAAGCCGCGGAAATTCTTGGAACCAACCGGAACGCGGAATATCTGCACGTTGTGTTTCTGAGCGATCAAGTCCAGACCTAACGATGTGGGAAGCGTTTTAGCGATGACCAGCGTCTTGCCTTCGACCGAGCCGATTTTGGTTTTATCGGAGAGCAGATTGTCGGCGTAGAGCATGCCCAGATCATTCGGCGTGACTTCGACAGCCTGACCTTCATGCTTGACCCAGACGACCAAGCGGTCCACATCACCGTCGAGACCGAAATAGATTGAACCGTCCGGCGCGCCTGCTTTGAACGTGTCAAACTCATCGCCGTAGTTTTCCGCGATGGTCGGATTCGGTGAATACAGCTTGCCTGCCCTGTTGGTGTACTGTCTTTCGCTCATCGGTTCGGAACCAAACACCTTGATTCCAAGGGCTTCGAATTGCGGGGCATATCGCGCCGCCGCGCCGCCCATCATATCGACCACCATCTGCGCTTCGGGATTGGCCTGACGATAGTCAGAAACCAAAGAAAGCAGATTCGAAAAAACTCTCTGCTTGCGCGCCGAACTTATGTCAAACGCGCTGACAAAATTTACTTTAGAGGCATCGAAAGGCAGAATGTCATATCCCGCCCGTCCTTCGGAGCTGTTTGCGCGAACTTCTATCGACTTGGCGAATTTGTCCGTCGCCACGATACCGTCGGTAAAAACCTTGATCCCGTTATCATTCTCCGGATTATGGCTCGCCGTGATGACGACAACGACATCATATTGATCCTTCGACATAAATGCGGCGTCAGGAGATGTTGTAATACCGTCAGCCAAATCGACAGTGATCCCCCTGAAAGCGGAGACCGCTTCATAGGCGGCCTGGGCGAATCCCTGGGCGCCTTTACGGGCATCATACGCGATCAAAACACGCACGCCTTTCTCAGGCTGCTTCAACTTCAATTGGCCCGCCTGATTTTGAACGGTCAAACTATGTCCGATGGCGGCGGTCACACGCGAAACAAATTCTCTGTTAAACGGACCGTCGGCAACTCTTTGATTTCTTTCATCGACGGAAAACATCTGCGCGCGGGATCCGTTGGTGCCGAACTCGACTTTGAAGTCACGGTCTTTGGGTCCAAGCTCAACCCGTTGCGTTCCCTCAACCAGATCGACCGCCGGAGCAGACACTCCTGACGCCATTGCCGCATTGACAAATCCGTCGCCGTTTTGAGCAACATAGGCTTGTGCTTCGGGACTTGCGACAATAATGCTCTTCGCACCCGCCAGGATATCCTTAAATAAAAACGTCGAACGGATCACATAAACATTACCCGTTGGAGTCACCACAAGTGTATGCGTGGTGACGGTGGCGTTAGCCGTGTTAAATGTAACGCGCGGCATCAAACCGGCAAAAGTCTTTCCGAACAGCCACTCGGAAGCCCCCGTCACAGAGGTCATGGCGACAGAGCCTTGAACCGGCGCTTCGCTGGATTTATTTGTTCTGCTGTTATCGCCCGGGGCATAACCCAACTGGTCAAATCGCGCCAATTCTTCAGGGGTATATTGATCGGCATTGGCCAGGATCATTTCCGTGGAGGTGGATTTCTCCGAAACGAACCGGTTATTGAATTGCGCATTCGGCGCTAGAGCCGCGGCCAGGCGCGCGATCGTTGCTTCGGCTGACCCGGAACGTCCTCCGGTAATCATAAGCCGCCCATCCAGGTCCAGCCCCAAAGACGCTACGAGACGCGGCGCAAAATCTCCGTCGCCGGGAGTACGGATCTCCAATCCCGGAAAATCCTGCTTTAATTTCAGCACATCATCGATGATCGCTTTGTGACGGTGATTGCCGGATTGGGTATCGGCTTTGGAATACTCCGCCTCGCGGGGCCCCAAAGTCACAAATGTTAAATGATTCACAAAATCAGCATAAGCCGGAGAATTGAGATCGATCCCTCTCGCTCTGGCGATTTTCGGGATGGCCACACTTGGAAGATCGAAAGGTTCAACATCCGCATCGGTGGGTGCGGAAAAACTGGTTCCGGCAATGCGGAAATTATCGTCGACGAGTACGCGGTATCCGGGAGCGTCGTCGGCCAAAGAAGCTAACGCCCAGCTGTCTGTCGCAGACGTCAGGGCTTCGGTCGAAGCCAGACCGTTCGTTTTTTCCAGCGCGTCACCGGCAAAAAAATGAAGTCTGACTCCACTCGCCGCAAGACGGTTCAGTTCCGCTTCGTAATTTTGCTGATTGTCGCCGAAATCAGCATGTCCGCCCTCATATCCCTGAAAATAAATCCTTCCCATATTAAGTGATACCGATTCATCACGGGCCCCTTCATCCGCTCTCACGACAATGGCGTCATTGGGATTCTGCTTAATGAACTCCATCACCGTTCTTAATGTCAACTCGACGGCGTTGGCATCGGCCGCGACTTTGCCGTCTTTTCCTGTTCCGGCGAATACGATTGCCGCGATGGCTTGCGCCAAAGAGGCCCTCAGAACAGTCAGGGTTTGCGGATTGTCGATAATTTCCTGCGGATTTCCGCTTCCTACCAGCGGAATCGCTTCGATACTTTTTGTTTCAAGGCCGAACGGTTTGAGCACGTCGGCATAATTTTCGGGGATTTGGACAGGAACAACGGTTCTTTGATTCTCTCTTAATTCAACGCGCTCGGCGAGCGTCCGTCCTTCGGCAGTAAGACCAGCCTGGACTCGTTCACGCACAGCCGGCGTCAGATCACCAAGCGCCCCCTGAACAGTTTCTGTATTGCCTTCTCCGTAATTCAGGACCGTGCCGCCGGAGAAATATTTCGTCGGCAGCATTTCCTTGGTGACCGTGTTGTATTCTTCTTTAATGTAGTTGTAAACACCAGCCTTGAGCGATTCAAGATATTGATTGTAAATTTTAAGCTTGGCGTCTTTCTCGGCGAGGTCAATCCCCTTGACCTTGTTTTGGTCCACATACACTTTTCCAAGCAATGATTCCTTCAAACTTTTCTTGTACCACGCGGCCAGAACAACGGCGTTGGCAATCTGTCTAAGCGCGGCAAAATTTTTACCCGTGTTCACCTCTTTTTCAAGCTCGGGAATAATGATTTCACGGACAATCTGGGAGCTGACCGAATTGGTAGTGGTTTTAGACAATACCTCCTGCGCGTCGGTTGAACCCGGATGAGAAGCGATATACTCATTTAACGCTAGATAGTCTTCCTCCAGCATGACCTTTAATTGATTCTCGACGACAAATGCGGCGCCGTTGTTTTCGTAAATCATGGCATGCTGAGGGACAATCCAGACCTTGTTATAGGAATCCATCTCAACCCCGCGGGTGCCGAACTTTTCAAAAGCCTGCTGTTTGACCTTTTCCCAGAACTTTTTTCCAAGCTCACTCTCCGGATAAATCAAAGACGCCGTGATCTGCTTTAAAATGTAGTCCTGCGCCAGCATGTTGCGGCCCATTTCCGTTTTCACAAGGCCGTCGGCGATGATGCGGTCTTTTTCGACGGGAGAAAGATTGACCCACAGTTCTTTATCGGGAACCGTTAAGGCGGACATGAAATATCGGATGAGTGTGTGCGATTCTTCTTTAAATTCTTCTGAGGTGAGTTTGGAATTTCCGGTATCGAGAATGAAATCGAACATCAAGGGGTTATCGGCATGAACTTTTAGCCCTTTCATCATGACGGGCTTGTAGGACGGGCTGACATTGACTAAGGTTCCGAGGGCGGGCAATCCGAAGGTATCGGCATGGACTTGAGAAATGGGAACAATATAGGAAAAGAAAAAGCTAAGGACCACAACAGAACTTATAATTTTTCTAAACATTCTTGTTTTTTCCTCTTTGGTTAGGTTGGTCACCCGCCGGGTTAGTCAGAAATTATGTCAAACAAAACAACTCTCATCATGCGCCCAGACGGCGCCGATTCATCTTCCTAAGTTAAACAATGTCATTTAAAAAATGGAAACGGTAAAACGAGGTAAACAAATCAAGAAACGCGCATTTTTTCGTAAACCCTTACGCGCTTTTCTTCACGTGAAACACTGTCATTTTAAAGCATTTAGTGACTTATCTAGGGGAATTAATACGTATAAAATATACCCCATAGATAGTGAAACGGCAAATTCTTTGTTGTTGTCGGGAACCCTAGGCAAAATACTAGCATGTGCGCTCTCACGCATCAATTATTATGTTTGGAAGTGCTTTGAATTAAAATATGTTAAATAATGGTCGGGGTTTTACAGGGGAAATGACTTCAAAACAAAAGAAGGCAACCCTTACGGGATGCCTTCTTAATGCGCATATGATGCTTGTTGTATCTTAGAATCTGTTATTTCTTTTTGGCCTTAGGTTTCTTTTTTTCTTTGTTATGCGGACTTTTGTCTCCCATAAGTGCCTCCTGTATTTAAAAATTAATTGTCGATAAAGACATGCAATTTACTTTAGGATCAGCTCTCCGATTAGTCAATGAAATAGTTAAATTAGTCTGGCCGTAACAGCTTCTCCCTATGCCAGTCATAGCTGAGAATAATCAGCCGGTCAGAAGCGCCAAAATATTTTTCTTAAAACGATCATTGGCAATAAACGGAAGGATGCATTTTCGAATCAAAACGCTCTGCGCAAACGCCATACATGCCGCGCCGCTGTAAACCATAAAATATTCGACCCAGAACGGTTGGTTGACCCGGTAATATACCTGCAGCATCGGAATGTGCCACAGATAAATCCACAGGCTGTTTTGAGCGATGAAAAAGATGACAGACTCAATCACTTTTTGTCGCGCCAATGCTGAACAGACCAAAGGCGCTGCGGCAATTGCCAAACTGCTGACTGCCAGAGCATACGACAGATAATAAATCCTCGGCGGATATTTGAATTTTTGAGTGCCGACAAAACCGTCGGCTCCCCTGCCGTACCAGAACGCGCAGGCCAAAAAGACAACAAGAAAACCGATCCCCAAAAGGACACATTGTTTTCGAGTTAACCGGTTCAAACGAATTCCCAAGGCAAAGATGAGCGAGAAACCAGACGTGTAACAAATATAAAACGAAAACAACTGGCCGAGAATCCCGTCGTCAAACGGCCGGACCGTCGCCAGGAATAATTCATACAACAGATAAAGAACGGCAAGCAGAACCAAATAAATACGGTTCGATGAAATCCGCTCGTTCACGGCAAACACAAAGGGCGCGGTCAGAGCGACTAATAAGAACACACGGATCACCCACACAAAACCAATACCCTCCAAAAGCGCATAACTGTCCAGGATCACCGCAGGCTTCAACTGGTCCGGAGCAAACCAGATAATTCGGTCGACCAGGAAATATCCTGTTAAGAAAATCCAGACAGGCAGAACCAGACGTTTAAAACGCTTGCCCACATAACTGGTATAGGGTTCGGGTTTATGGGACTGTACAAACGACATCCCGGAGACAAGGATCATCAGCGGCACATCAAAATTCCGCAGCTGAAACAGCCAGTCCGGCGGGAACACATGAGCCAGAATGATCATGGAAAGACCGAGAAAACGCAAAACATCGATGTTTTTATTACGCATAAGAAGAATCGTTTAGTGGTCGTGACGGAAGACCGCACCGGTTTTAATGAAACGGAATAAACCGCAGATATAAATGGAGGAAAATCATCTAATCAGGGCGGGTAAAATATACCACATGATTCAAAGGATTGCTAACTGAGGGGCGGGCGATAACCCGAACAACAAAAAGACATGCAGTTAAAAGATGCTTATACGGAGGGC
Source organism: Candidatus Omnitrophota bacterium (assembly GCA_017987425.1). GTDB lineage: Bacteria > Omnitrophota > Gorgyraeia > Zapsychrales > Fredricksoniimonadaceae > JAGNTT01. Next base: position 6,705 of record JAGNTT010000037.1, on the reverse strand, counting down.
TCTTCTAGCATTTGATCGACCATACCATCAACACCGGTGCCGTTCTTCTTCATGGTCTTTTTGAATTCTTTCTTGTGCTTCTTAAAATGCTGGGCAATCATTTTGTTGGGGAGAGCATTGATCATTTTGTAGATCTGCTTTTTATTCTTAAATGCATTGATCCTCTCGATCGCTTTCTCGCGGGTCATCTCCTCTGTCACGCCGTAAGCATCTTTCAAATGCTGGGGCAGGTCCACCATCATTTCCTTATAGATCTTTTTATAGACACGCTGAAACTTGGCCTCGTCCATCTTGAGGAGCTTCCTGACGTTCTTTTGTTTGAATTTTTCAAGATTATGCGTGGCGATGTAGGATTTCGCAAAAGTTTTGACAAAATTCCCGACCAGCTTTTCCTTAAGGGTTTCACGCTGTATTACGGGCGCCTGTTCAGCGGCAAAACCGTTCACTGCCAGAGACAGAAACATACACGTCAAAATGAAATTTTTCATTGAGCCCTCACTGTTCGATCAATACTTAACGAAATCTATGAAATCCTGAGTGATCAGGAAAAACCAAGAAGGATAACATATGGATTTGGATGGATAAAATAACGATGACAATTATGCAATGCATCTCGCAAATCGTCAATAGGACAACCCTGGACAGGCGTCAAGAAATTCTTAATACTGTGATTCGCCTGTCAGAACACCGGCCTGACACATCTGGCGCATGTCTTCATTCCGGATATCTGTACACTGCTTCTGCCCTGATCCGACAGCCTTCCAGATCGCATAATCGCCTTCCTCTTCCTGCCACGTCCGCTCGTTCGACAATATCCTGCAGCCGGAGACGGCCGACACCCAGAATACCGTCCATGACGGACCATACGGTCCGATATATTCTCTGATCCACGCCGCACAGTCGGCGCCATTGCCCCGGACCGCGCGAAGCATCATCATGCCCTGGATAACATCCTCGAGCCTTGCTCCCGGAAGGGCATTGACCACACTTAGAAGATTGGCGTTGGAAGGCAAGCTGTCGGCCTGACAAATCGCCACATCCGCTACGGCCTTGTCGGCAGTGAGACTCGGGTAACAATCCGTTGGCCTTTGACTTCCCCCCTCGCCGCAGGCCTTGGCAATGCACTGCCATCGCGCCAGGCGCGTGCAGGGAACATTGTTCTCGCACTCAGCCAGCGTTTTATCATGATAGATGCTCAAGTCAACGTCCCAGGCAAATAGGGGTGATGTGGAAGTAAAATAGATTAAGAGTAATCCGAGAGCTATCTTAGTCATAGGTCTTCCGATCTTTACGATTCAGGTTATGTCGTGAGTCACGAGAACTTCCGGACAGCTAGCCCTACGATTATCCTGCAGGCCGGCTTTTAAAATAGGTCTGTGTTTCGCTGGCGATAACGCCGCTTAAGGCAATCAGAGAGATCAGATTCGGGATCGCCATCAGCGCGTTGGCGCAGTCCGCAAAGTTCCAGACCGTCGGTAAACTTAAAACCGATCCGACAAAAACGGCAGCCACCCACAAGTAACGGTACGGCATAATTGCCTTCGGCCCCAAAAGGTACTCAATGCTTTTTTCTCCGTAATATCCCCAACCGAGAATGGTCGAGAAAACAAATGTCAATAATCCAATGGTCAAAACTGTCGGGCCGACAAAGGGAACGTGGGCAAACGCGGCCTTGGTCAGCGCCGCACCGCTTCCGCCATGGACCCATTCACCGGAAGAAACGAGCACAATACCGGTCATGGCGCAGACAACCACCGTGTCCCAGAATGTGCCTGTCGACGATACCAGCGCCTGCTCGACGGGATTTCTCGTCCTGGCGGCCGCGGCCACAATAGGAGCGCTGCCCATCCCGGATTCGTTGGAGAACAGTCCGCGCGCAACCCCGAACCGGATCGCCTCCTTCATACCCGCCCCCAGAAAACCGCCCACCGCCGCCTGACCGGTAAAAGCTGTCGTAACGATCGTTGAGATTGTCTCAGGAATCTGATCAAAACGCATGATAATGAGGAAGAGGCATCCCCCGACATAAAACACCGTCATAAACGGCACAAGTTTTTCGCAGGCTTTCGAGATGGACTGTAAACCGCCCAGGATAACGGCGGCTGTCAGCGCCGTGAGCACTAATCCTGTTACACCCCGCGGGACGTCAAACGTTTCAACCATTAAGACGGAGATGGAATTCGCCTGGACCATGTTGCCGATCCCGAATGCCGCGACCGAACAAAATGCCGCAAAGAGTACGGCCAGCCAGCGCTGATTCATCCCGTGTTCCAGAACGTACATCGGGCCGCCGCACATCTCACCCTTCGCATTGGTCTGACGGTATTTGACAGACAGAACCGCTTCGCCGTATTTGGTGGCGATGCCGAACACACCGGTCAGCCACATCCACAGAACCGCGCCCGGACCGCCGGAGGCGATCGCGGTCGCGACACCGACGATATTGCCCGTTCCAATGGTGGCCGCCAGCGCCGTCATCAACGAGGCCCACTGGCTCACATCCCCCTTGCCCTCGGTGTTCTTGGACAACGACAAACGGATCCCCAACGGAATATATTTCTGGATCAGTCCCAAACGGAATGTCAAAAACAGATGAGTGCCGCACAAAAGAATCAGCATCGGCGGCCCCCATAAAAAACCGTTTAGCTGCACCAACAACCGATCAACATGTTCCATTCATATCCTCAGTTAGTTTGATTGCGATATCATTTCAGTTCCAAATCAACACTATCACAAAAAGAAAACTGCAAAAACTTCAATCTGAAGTTATTTGCGGGTGATCTTTTTCGTAAGCGGCGGGACCGCTGAGCGGACATGTCGAGAAATTCCGGAAGAAAGTTTACTATTTTTCGGGATTTTGAGGAATGGACACAGCCCCTGTAATTCGGAACATGACAGGGGTACCAATTTTTTCTCTACTAAAGCAAAAACCTCACGCCCTTTCGGGAAAGAAGATTTTATGAAATCGATTCAGATAAGTGGCGGGACCGCGAAGCGGCCCAGCCACCGACGCGGATACGACGATAAATACCGGAAGAAAGTTTACTTTCTGACGGTATTTTGAGGAGTAGACGCAGTCCATGTTATGCGGAGCATAACATGGACACCATTTTCTTTCCCTAGTAAAACAAAAAAGACGTCCTCCCGTACGGGTAAGACGTCTTTGCGGTGGCGGGATTTCGAAGCAACCCTTTAGAAAAGTGGCGGGTAATCCAGATTTCTTTAATGTCTTTATTAGATCGATCTGGATTACCCGCCACCGACGCGGATACGACGAACCATTTCAGAGGAAATTTATTTCCGATGAAATGGTGAGGAGTAGACGCAGTCCATGTTATGCGGAGCATAACATGGACACCATTTTCTTTCCCTAGTAAAACAAAAAAGACGTCCTCCCGTACGGGTAAGACGTCTTTTTTGATTGGAAAGAAAATGGTGGAGGTGGCGGGAATTGAACCCGCGTCCTTGAGTTCCGTAAGATAAGCCTCTACATGCTTAGTCGGTCTTCTTTGTTGATTCATCCCTCACCCTCCGTCCGACAGGATTGATCCGGGACTAGCTTTTCTTGATCTTATCCCGATGCGGTAAGCTCATCATCAGGACAAGTCTGCTTATGACCTCTTATCCCCGACCGCAGACATATCAGGCAAGAGGGATTGGCTCCTTAGCGGGCCAACGCGAACGACGGAACCATGGGCATAGCCGGGACAGCCGGAGCTGCCTTAGCAAACTGACCCATAACTCCATCGAACGTTAACGTTTCATCGTTAGCGTTTAGTTTGTGCTCGGATTGTTAACGCGGCCAACCAAGCTTCCGCGGCATGCCACCTACCCACTGATAACACAAGTCGAGGCCATTCACCCCCATATGAAATGTGATACGTGGTCAGTGTTACGTGGTACGAATAACAAAGAACGGTAAAACTTTAACATCATCCGACGGGAATTACAATTTAATTTTTAAAGTGGCGCACCGCGCGGGAAATCTCGCGTTTGACCTGGCGGTCTTTGATGTCATCGCGCTTGTCGTAAAGCTTCTTACCTTGGCCGATCGCGACCTCCACCTTGATGAGCCCGCGTTCGGTGATATAAATTTTGGTCGGCACCAGCGTCTTGCCGCGCGCCGTCATAAGTCCGTGAATGCGCATGATCTCTTTTCTGTGCATGAGAAGCTTGCGCACGCGGTCCGGCTCCGGCTGCATATATCCCGACTGCATATAGGGACTGATGTGAAGGTTCGACAAAAATATTTCCTGTTCCTTGACCCAGGCGTAAGCGTCTTTAAAGTTCACATCACCCGCACGGATGGACTTGACTTCCCCGCCGGTCAAAACAATCCCGCACTCCCATTTCTCGGAGAGATTGAAATTCTGATAGGCTTTTTTATTGGTGGCGATTGGCTTCATAATAACCTCAGGGAGCACAGGAACGCAAGCACACAGGAGCACAAAAGTTCGCAAGCAGACTTATGCTCCTCTCCTGTGCTCATGTGTACCTCTGTACTTGTGACCATGTGTATCATCATATTAGTTTTGCGTAGATCATCAAAAACACCGGAATGGTAATGACACTTAAAAGATTCGTCAGAAAAAGACTCTGATTGATGAAGTCCTGATTGGGCGTTTTATAATACCGGGCGATAACGGACAGCGAATTGGCGCACGGCACCGCCGCTTCCAACACGAGAAAAAAACCGATCATGCGCGAAACGCCGAGCGCGCCAACAAACAGGATCATCAGCGCCGGATAAAGAAAAAGTTTGGTTAAAACGACACTGGCCGCATCCGCGAGCCGGACATTTTTCAAATTCGTCAGCGCGAAATTACCCCCCAAAACCAGCATCACCAGAGGCAGCAGACAGTTGCCCAGCATTTTGACCGGACTGAAGACCGTCATCGGGATCTTCTGTCCAATCCCCACAAACATCAGCGAAACAGCCAACAGGGTCGCCAGCATCGGCGGGTTGATGAGCTTGCGGAAATCGAACTTACCAGTCTCCGATCCCGTCATAAGCCACACACCGAGGCTCCACAAAAGGATGTCGAACCCGACCAGAGAAAGGATGACATAGATGGTCAGCCCCACCACTTCCGGCGACTGCGGAAAAGCGCTCAGAATCATAAGAGGCATGTATCCCGAATTCTGAAATCCGATGAGCGCCTTGAACTCCTTTCGGGCTTTAAATTTGGGACGGAACACCAGGACAGCCGAAGCAAGTATGATGCCGCCGAAGACCACGGCAAATCCCAGCAGCGGAAAAATCCACCAGTTGGTGAAACCCTGCGGGTTAAAATGCTCGATAATCTGGCTGAAATTAAAGGCCGGAAGAGCCACCCCGATGACTAGGCCTGAAAGGACCTCAAGCCCCTTGGCATCAAGGAACTTGCGGCGCACCAGCATGTATCCAAGGAAACCCAAAAGAAAAATCTGGCCCATGGCATGAAAAGTTGTGGCAAAAGTGACCTCAAACATAAGCGGGATTATACCACAAGACTTCCATTAAACAACGACTTTGCCCTTAAGAATCCCCGGCAGGATGCCGGAACGGAGATTTTGCCTTTCAATATTATTGACAGGTTCCCATCTTACCGATATACTCTTGTCCTTAGCGATTTTGTTGTGGAATTTTCCGCAAGTATTTGTCAGAACCGTAAACCCGGATTTTGCAGTGCAAAATCCGCCCAGGCCTCTGGCCTGGGTCGGCTGATTAAACCTCGAAGAGGTTTAATCACGACTGCCGAGGTAAATCCCAGAATTTTTCCTGGACAATTTAGTGGGCAGCGTTAACGAGGATTTGGCCGCTTTCATGGAAAAATCTGGGATAAACAAAACATCAGCTTCTGCCTCACCTGATGAAACCGAGGCGCTGATGGCGTGATTTCCCAAATCAAACAGTAATGAATCACGCGGAAGTGGCGGAATTGGTATACGCGTACGTCTCAGAAGCGTATGGCGCAAGCCTTGAGAGTTCAAGTCTCTCCTTCCGCATTTTAATCCAAGCTGCGGCCGTGATTTCGCCGGCCGGGCTTGACCTTTTAGACATACTATTAGAGTAACAACATTCAAGAATCACAAAGGAAAAGGATAAACATATGAGTGAGGATGCCGTTAAGAAGCCCGTACCGGTCATGGATGATATTGAACTCAAGGAATGGTTAAGCTCCCTTGATTACGTATTAAATAATGGCTCGCCCGAGCGTGTTCAGTATCTCCTTCAGCAGCTTCAAATCCGGGCCCAGGAATCCGGCGTCACACTTCCCTTTACCCTCAACACTCCTTACATCAATACAATTCCCGTCGAAAAACAGGCTTCATTCCCGGGCAACCGCGAAATTGAACGCCGCATCAAAAGCATCATCCGCTGGAACGCCATGGCGATGGTCGTCCGCGCCGAAAAAAAAGGTGAAGGGGTAGGCGGTCACATTTCGACATTTGCATCCTCCGCCACTCTCTATGAAATCGGTTTTAACCACTTCTTCCGCGCTCCCGATAAGGACGGACAAGGAGACCTGGTTTATTTTCAAGGCCATGCATCACCCGGCATGTATTCACGCGCGTTTCTCGAAGGCCGTCTGACGGCCGAACATCTCGATAATTTCCGCAAAGAATTACAGCCGACCAAAGGTTTATCCTCTTATCCTCACCCGTGGCTGATGCCCGACTTCTGGCAGTTCCCGACAGTATCCATGGGACTCGCTCCCATCA
>JAGNTT010000189.1 GCA_017987425.1 Candidatus Omnitrophota bacterium | reverse complement strand
TCCTTGTCGGCCACTTTGGCGCTGCGGATGCGATCGAGCAATGATGTTTTGCCGTGATCAACATGGCCCATGAATGTGACGACGGGCGCACGCGGTTTCAATAATTCCGGATTGTCCTCTTCTGTTTTATGGTCCTGGACCAACTGTTCTTCCTTGGTCTTTTCCAACAGCAGATTAAATCCGAAATCCTGCGCTAATTTACGGACAATATCTTCACCGAGCGTCTGATTGATGTTGGCAAAAATTCCTATATTCATCAATTGTTTAAGAACGGTACCTGTCTTCTGGTTCAAACGTACGCAAAGATCTTTGACAGAAATGGGAATCTTGATCTCAATGTCAACAAGCGGACCACCAGCGGCAGGAAGAGCTGAAGAAACCTCTGATACCTGCGCATCTCCCCTGGCATCGTCTCTCGTATGCGTTTGAGTACCGAAACCAGTCTCACCCGGCCTGCGTCGTTTTTTCAAAAGCGGTTTGACCGTGATAAAAGGTTCCGCGCTTCTCGTGACTTTCTTTTTTATGGGAATAAGATTTTGCAACGGCACCGTTGGTGTCGGCGCGGGAGTGACCACCGGCGGAACAACGGATTTAAGAGGAACAGGTGCCGCAACCAAAGGAGCGACCTGAGGCGGAGGTATAACCTCTTTGGGTTTCTCGACGACCGGAGCCGGTTTTACCGCTTCGACAACCTTAGGAACTGGCGGAGCTTCAACAACGACTTCTTCCTGTTCTTCAACATCCTCGTCCTCAGTTTCAATCGCGGCAGATTTAGACTTGGTTTTTCCTTTGGCAGGCGCAGCTTTGGACGTTTTGGCTTTTGTTTCTTTAGTTTTTGCGGCAGCCTTGGTTTTCTTCTCTGCATTATCGTCGCTTTTAGCGGGCCTGGCCTTTTTCTTTTTGGGAGCATCGTCATCGTCAAGTGTTACTTTCTTGGCCGAAACAATGCCTTCTTTGGCAAATTCATCTCGCAGGACAATTTCGACAACAGCGTTCAATTCCAGGGTGTCGCCTTTGGCTTTAAGTTTCAAAACCTTAAGCTTGGCTAGAACCGTGTCCTCGCTGATTTTTAATTCAGTTGCTAAATCGGAAACTCGCATACAACGTCTTATCCTTTCACTTCATCGATGCTGACCCTATTAATGATCAACAACGGCAAATCATGATTCTTCTTCCTCGACATCCTCATGGGTCTCGGCATCTGCAGGCGGCTGTTCTTTATTTTCCTCAGCTGCACCTTCGGCATTTTTCGGGGCTGCGTCCTCCGCATCCTCGGCTGCCTGTTTTTCCTCCCATTGTTTGGCGGAATAAATATCCAACTCCCACGCCACCAGTTTGCTGGCAAGACGGACGTTCTGTCCGTATCTGCCGATCGCAAGAGACAACTGGTCTTCAGCCACAATGATATTGACTTTCTGATCATCGCTGATGATCTGCATCTGCGAAATTTCGGCCGGAGAAAGCGCCGCCTGAATATAGTCCTTGATATCCGACGAATAACGGACAATGTCGATCTTCTCGCCGTGCAGCTCGGAAACGATGTTCTTGACGCGTGAACCGCGCATACCGACGCAGGCGCCGACGGAATCAATCTTGTCATCTTTGGAATATACCGAAATCTTCGTGCGCTCACCGGGATCGCGGGCGATCGCCTTGATCTCGATGATGCCTTCGTAAATTTCCGGAACTTCGAGCTCGAACAGACGGCGGACAAAATTCGGATGGGCTCGTGACAGAATGATCTGAGGACCCTTCATTTCTTTGCGGACATCCAGAACATAGGCGCGGATACGGTCGCCCTGACGGAACTCTTCTTTGCCGGACTGTTCGCTGCGCGGAACGATACCCTCGGCCTTGCCCAAATCCACGATGATGTTGCCCCGTTCAAAACGGTAAATACCGCCGTTGATGATCTGTCCGATACGGGCATGATATTCGTTATAGACGACGTCTTTTTCCGCTTCGCGGATCTTCTGGATGACGACCTGCTTGGCGGTCTGGGCGGCAATACGTCCGAACTCGTCGGAACGGATCTCCTGAGTGCCGGCATAGGCACGGATTTTTCCGGTCTTGCGGTCCAACTTCGCGGTGACGTCTTCTTCTTTGCCCACAGTCCAAACCTTCTTAGCCGCAGATGCAACAGCCGCTTCGACAGCCGCAATAAGCGTTTCTTTATCAATACCTTTGTCACGCTCGAGTTGTTCAAGTATTGCCAATAATTCTGTATCCATAATTCTTCCTAACTCCCTTTCTTAACTATTCGTGATCGGTCAAAAGACCTGCATGGCCTTTGATATATTTGCGATCGGTATTGTGATTTCACCGTGCTTTTGAGTTTCAATCATAACGGCGTTTTCTTTGACTTCTTTAAGAATGCCCGAGTATTCCAATTTTCCGCCGACTGGTCCAGTTAAATGAAATCGGATATCCTTATGCATCACCCGTAGAAAATCCTTGCGCGTTTTAAGCGGACGGTCGAGTCCCGGCGAGGACAGATCCAACGAATACTCCTGCGGGACGGCACTCTCAGCGTCAATTAAATCAACCACTTTACGATTCAAGAAAGAACATTCTTCAAGCGAAATTCCTCCCGTAGGACGGTCCGCTAAAATCTCAATGACAAATTCCCGTCCCTGGCGCCGGATATTAAGCTCAATCAAATCAACGCCTGCCTGATCAAACACCGGCTGGGCCAACTCCAACAAACTTGCCTTCAATTCCTCGTGAGCCGCCATGACTATGCCAGCACTTCCTGCAGCTTGGCTGTCAGCTGGTCTTTGGGAACAATGGTGACTTCATTCGTCCGGCGACTTTTCAATTCAACGGCGCCTTCGGCCAGTTTACGTTTACCGATGATCACCTTCCACGGAACGCCCACAAGGTCGGCATCGGCAAATTTGCGCCCGGCGCTCTCATCGCGGTCATCCAGTAAAACCTCAAATCCCAATTTCCGCAAATCCTGATAATACTTCATGGCAAGCGACATGCTCTCGGGATCCGTCACCTGTAAAGGTAAAATCTCAACGTCGAAGGGCGCCACTTCCTTGGGCCAGATGATTCCCGCAGCATCATGACTAGCCTCGATGATGGCCGCAATCATACGGCTGACACCGATGCCGTAACATCCCATGACGATAGGTCTGCGCTTTCCGTCTTCACCCAGATAAAGCGCCTCAAGGGCATCGCTGTATTTTGTACCGAGCTGAAAAATGTGACCGAGTTCAATCGCGACTTTTTTCTCCATTGTTCCGGAGGAACACTTCGGACACTTCGAGCCTTCTTTAAAATCTTCTTTCAATCCGTGCGCGTTGCCGCAGGAGGAGCACTGCACCACATGATCTTCGCCGATCGGCGCCGTGATCATAAACTCGTGCGAAACACTTCCGCCCATGGCGCCTGAATCAGCCTCGACAATCACCGGATTCAGACCGCAGCGCTTGAAAATTTTAACGTAAGCCTCATACATCA
>JAGNTT010000188.1 GCA_017987425.1 Candidatus Omnitrophota bacterium | reverse complement strand
GCATCATAGTCTTTGCCCGGCTTTGTGATGGTTTTATTTCCGGCAAGTCCGTTAGCCATCAAAGTGACCATGTCATTGGTGCTCTGGCAACCGTCGACGGTAATCGCGTTGAATGATTTCTCGGTGGAATTCTTGAGAGCCGTTTTGAGCAAGCTTGTGCTGATCGCGGCATCGGTCGTCACAAAACCGAGCATCGTGGCCATATTGGGCTCGATCATACCGGAACCTTTCCCACAGGCGCCGATCGTGATCTTTTTGCCGCCGATTTTGACTGTGACCGCGATCTCCTTGAGCAACAAATCCGTGGTCATGATCGCCTGGGCAAATTTAAGACCGCCCTTATCATCCAAACCCTGAACAAGAGCAGGTACAGCATCGACAATTTTATTGTAGGGCAATTGTTTTCCAATAATACCAGTCGACGTGACTAACACATGATCCGGATCGATCGAAAGCTGGTTCGCCACCATTTCTGTCGAACCCTCCGCATATTTCAATCCGAATGCGCCGGTGTAGCAATTCGCATTTCCGCTGTTGACAATGATTGCCTGGGCGACGCCTTTTTTGATTTTGCGCATGGTGACAATAAGAGGCGCCGCTTTAATGGAATTTTTTGTGAACACGCCGACGGTCACAGCCGGTTTTGTCGAAATAAGCAGACCCAAATCGTGCTTACCCGACCGCTTTATTCCGCAGAACATTCCGTTGGCATGAAACCCTTGAGGCGACGTTACACCGCCTCCCTTGATGACGATCATAATAAACCTTCCGTCTCTTTAAACTGACACATAATATTCATGTTTTGGACCGCTTGACCGGCAGCGCCCTTGATGAGATTGTCAATGGCCGATGTAATGACGATCAAATGCCTGTCGGCACTCACGGCAAAACCGATGTCGCAGAAATTCGTACCCGTCACGTTCTTGGTCTCGGGTTGAGCCCCCAGCGGCAGGATACGCACGAAGGATTCAGTTTTATAAAATTTCCGGTAGAGCGTGTGGACTTCGTTCGCTGTCATCGGAGATTTGAGCCGCACATAAATCGTTTCCAAAATTCCGTGAGTATTTGGAAGCAAATGTGCGACAAACGTGACATTGATCGGCGATGAAGCGATTCTGGATAAATACTGATCGATCTCAGGAGTGTGCTGGTGTTCAAGAACCTTATAGGCCTTGAAGTTTTCATTGACCTCAGCAAACATCAAACCCGGAATCGTTTTTCGTCCGGCACCGGAAACTCCGGACTTGGCATCGATAATGACGGAATCTATTTCTTCTCGACCGAGAGCAACGAGGGGTGTAAGCCCGAGGATTGCCGCGGTCGGATAACAGCCCGGATTGGCGATGAGCTGGGCTTTTTTGATCTTCTCCCGGAAGAGCTCCGGCAAACCATACACCGCTTTCGACAATAATTTGGGGTCTTTGTGCTCTTCCCCGTACCAGGTTTTATACACGCTGGCCTTGCTTAACCGGTAATCCGCACTTAAATCAATGACGCGTTTCCCGGCCTTGATGAGCATGCCTGCACACTGCATGGACTCCGTATGAGGCAGCGCTAGGAAAACTAAATCGCACATTTGGGCCGCTTTCTGAACATCGAACTTCTCACAGACCAGCTCAGTGCGATGGCGTAAATTAGGCCAGATGTCTTCCAAAGCTCCGGTTGTATTATTAGCCGCCACATAGGTGACGCGCACATCCGGATGCCGTAAAAGCAGGTCCAAGACCGCCTTGCCTGAGTAACCGCTGACCCCTATAATGCCGACTCGAATCATATGCTTCAAGACGCCTTTATCGTCGATAAATATTTGAAAATTAATAGAGTTATAGTAAAAGAAAAAGCCTATCTCGTCAACGCTTTTAGAAGGAGATAGGCTTTAGAATTTAAAAATAAGAGACTTGAAAAATTAACGCTTAACCCACTGGAATTTCTTACGCGCCCCCTTCTGTCCTGGTTTCTTTCTTTCCTTTTCTCTGGGATCTCTGGTCAAGCAGCCGGCCTTTTTCAAGACAGGACGATTACCCAGATCGCAGGTCAAAAGAGCGCGAGAAATACCTAATTTGATGGCTCCAGCCTGACCGGTTGAACCGCCGCCGGCTACCTTGGCGTCAACATCAAATTTGGCTTCTGTATTTGTTAATTTTAAAGGAGTTAAAATCATGATACGGTCGGTTTCCCGGGGAAAATAATTCAGAAATTCGCGTTTATTAACAGAAACAATTCCTGTTCCCGGCATCAAAGTGACGCGGGCAACAGAGCATTTACGACGACCTGTGGCTCCATATTTCACAACTTCAACCATAACTCATGACTCCTTATTTCAATTGCAGAACAACTGGATTTTGAGCACTATGCGGATGTTTATCACCTGCATAGACGCGTAATTTTTTCAAAACTTTTGAGCCTAGCGGACCACTGGGGATCATACGCTCTACTGCTAAACGAAGAACCGTCTCCGGGCGTTTTTTGAGCATATCTCCCAAAGCCACTTCGCGTTTTCCCGACGGATAACCGGTGTAGCGTTCATAAACTTTATCTGTTAATTTTTTGCCGGTGACTCGGATTTTTTCAGCATTGATGATAATAACCGTATCCCCTGTATCGACATGCGGAGTATAGGTAGGTTTGTGTTTGCCACGCAAAACTGCGGCCACTCGAGCGGCTACACGACCAAGGATCTTGTCCTTGGCGTCTACAATGTAACACTTATGCTCGACTTGATTGTCTTTAGCGTTATAGGTTTTCATCAGAACATCCTCTGGTTTGACAAATTTAATAAGTAAGCAATAGAGAACGAATTATAACATCTATTGTTTGCTTGTCAACATTTCATTTTAGGCCAACACCGTTAGTAAACAGCGTCAATATTTGACCTCCACCAGACACAGCCCCTGGGGTTCGGCCGTATCACCGGCATTGTCACGATCTCTTTTTTCCAGAATGCCTTTTATTCCCTCAACGGGCAGGCGTCCGGAACCGGCATCCAGAAGTGTTCCGATAATATTACGGACCATCTTATACAAGAACCCGTCTGCTTCTATCTCCACCGTGACCCAATGGTCTTTTTTACGAATATCAATCCGTTTGATTTTGCGCACCGTGCTGTGCTTGGCACGCTCATGATCCGTCGCTTCGAATGATTTGAAATCATGTTTTCCGACAAGAGCCCGGGCTTCCTTTCGCATTTTTACTAAATTGAGTTTATGCGGATAAAAATGCGAAAAATTGCGCTCTTTCGCTGACGCGTAGGAACGGTGCAGAATAGTATATCGGTAAGTTTTGCCTTTGGCGCTGTATTGCGCATGAAAGTCGAGATCAACTTCCTCAGCTGCCCTGACGACAATATCAGACGGCAAATAAGCAGTCAGCGCGTTTTGAACATCCTGGGGAGACATCCTGGAACGCACTTTAAAATTGATGACCTGTCCCAAAGCATGAACACCAGCATCCGTCCGGCCGGAAGCAAATACCGTTACCTTTTGTTTAAAAACCTGTAAAAGAACTTTTTGGATCTCACCCTGAACCGTACGTTCAC
>JAGNTT010000036.1 GCA_017987425.1 Candidatus Omnitrophota bacterium | reverse complement strand
ACATAATATTTTCACAATAAGCGTCGTTGAATAAACCTCACCCTGCCCGTTCTTCGTTCTTAATTTAAATCCTTTTTGTTTGGCATGGGTCTCGCCTTCCCGTTCAACCACCGAATGGTACTGTCGCACGCCGTATTTGGTGTGTACGTACCGGTGATCTCTCGGCAGAACATAATGATTATTGAAAAAGAAACTAAAGGCCTTCTTATCGATGAGGATTTCACGGAGATTTTCCGGATAAACCGATAAGTAGCTTTCAAGAAGGTCGATATTATAAGTCCAGTGATCGCTCCAGAAACCTTCGCCGTGATCGGCCAATTCCTGTTTCTGGCAGATGCCCAGCACTTCATTCATAAACTGAACTGGCGTCGACTTAAGCTTGAGTTCATGCTGATAAAGAGCTTTGAAAATATCGCCCGGCATGAATCCTTTGAGAAGCAGTTCTTTCAATTTGTCGCGGTTGGCGCCTTCGATGTTGCGGTTGACCAGTTCCTCGACGGCACCGGTATCATGAACGGAAAACATTAGACCGCGGACAACCAGCGGATTGTATCCGTCAGCCTGCTGAAGACTGAAGAAATTGACGACTGCGGTGTCCTTAACGTCTGCATTGAACCACACGTCGTTGCGGCGGTTCTGATTGACGTCACGGAAGTTGCCGTTACCCTGTGATAAATATGTCGGAGCGAGCGTAAAAAAATTGTAATCGCGCTCGGGATCGCCGTGCTTGCGGCTGTAGACGTTAAAGGCCACCGGTCCGGAAGCTGTCTGAAGAGAGACAGGAAGACCGCCGCGCAGAACGTTATCCAAAAACGTCTGACCGCAATAGTGATCAAAGGCGCCGGAAGCGCTACGTGTGAAACACATTTGCTTGATGCCCTCAATAAGACCGCGATTGCGTTCGGCTTTCTGGTCGATGAATGATTTCTTGCCCGCACGGGCCACGATGCGGTTTAACTGGCTGATGTCATGCGCAAAACCGACCAGCGATATGATCTCTTTGGAACCGCGCGGTTTGAGATTAAATTGTGCGTAGCTGAACGCGGAAGGGGTACGATTGCTGCTGTACTGTTCGTCACTGACGGCAAACTTTCCTTCGGCGAGAAAATTTTCGGGAACCAGAAAATCCGTGGATTGCCCGAACACACATGCCGGATCAATGATCGGGGCCAGAAGATTGGTCTTTCCTTGCGATGAAGCATCGAAAGCGAAATAGAAGTTTCCTTCATTGATGTGCGTGACCTGCGGTGTGTCGGCGACTTCGACATTCAATTGATAATACGGCGCACGCTTTTTAAGATTGCTGACCTTCACCCACGCCTCAACCGTGCGCGACATGTTCTTGCTCAACCAGTCTTTCATGCCGTACGGAAGAATGACGGGAAGCCCGTCGACCATCTGAATGGACTGCGCTTTAGCGGAAATATTTTCAACCTTGACCCGGCGCACAAGCGCGGCAAAAGGTTCATCCGGCATCGTAAAATAATTGACCGTAAATTTGAGCCCTAGAGCGGGATTGACGTCTTCGATTGTCAGATCATGGGATGTGACGATCATTCGTCTTTGAATTTTGGAGGAAACACCGATCGTATTCTGAAACGGTTCATAAAATTTTTCTTTGCCGCCCTGGCCGATTTTCACGAATGTCCGGAAACCCTGATTCGACGTCATGCGGTAGGCTTTGTTGGCCGGCTGAAATTCGAGAATCGCTCGGTCTTTGGATTCGATACCGAAACTGGAAATCCCCTGCCCGCGGTTGACGTAAAACACCCACATCGGAATACCCCACATGCCCGCGACGCCGGGGAAAAAATTTGAAAAAGCCTGCGAATGATTGTAATCGTTGATGACGAATGACCCGTCGGTATTAAGATGATAACGTTCAGATTTCGCTTTCTTTGAATTTTTATTCATAACTCTGCGTTTCCTTTTCTTCGATCAATGCGTACTTTTGAAATCCCTGAACAAATTGTAATAACCTGAGACCTTCGCCAACATCACTAAATTGCTGTCGGTATCATTCATACGGACACGCTTAAGCTCATACCGGCTGGTATTAAAACGGTCATAGCCGCGGTTGGTGGCGCAGGCCCCTTTATATTTCGCAGACTTGACGATATCTTTGATCTCCTCAGAGTATCCTCCGCTGGGATAAGAAAAATAATCTATTTCTCTGCCAATGTTATCTTCAAGAACTTTCTTGCTGGTAACGATCTCATCCACCAGACGAGTATGATCCTTGACCTCCGGCAGATAAAGATGGTTACGGGTATGGCTTCCGGTTACAAAACCAGAACCCTGCATTTCCTTCAAATTATCCCAAGTCACATATCCCGGTTTTCCCACAAAATCGGAAACCACAAAAACCAGGGCAGGAAAATCATATCTCTTAAGAACAGGAAAGGCAGTTGTGTAATTATCAGCATAACCGTCGTCAAATGTGATCACAACGGAACGTCTATTGAAGAGAACGCCTTTAGCTATCCCCTGTATTAGATCATCCAGGCTGATGACCTGGTAATTGTTTTTCTTCAAAAACTTCATCTGACGGTCGAAGGCTTCAGGTGAAACAATATTCAACGGGCACTTGGACGTGCCGCACGCATCCACCTGATGGTACATTAAAATGGGTACCGTATATTTGTCCCTGATGTAAAAAGCAAAAGCAGTCCAGACACAAATAAAAACCGTGATATAAAAGATCGACCTTTTAAAAAGTATCATGGGATTTAGACGATCATAACTGTGAGAGTTCGGCCTTAACAAGTTCGCTGACCATTTTATTGTCAGCCCGTCCGGCCAACTGGGCGCCGGCTTCTTTCATGACTTTACCCATGTCCTTGATGGATGAGGCACCGCTCGTTTTAATGACTTCTTTGATAATGCCTGTAATTTCCGCAGCGGACATCTCGGCGGGCAGATAGCTTTTTAAGACGCCGAGTTCCTGTTCTTCTTTTCCTACAAGGTCGGTACGTCCGCCCTGCTTGAACTGCTCGATCGAATCCTGACGCTGCTTGATCTGCTTTTTGAGGACAACAATCACTTCTTTGTCCTCCACACGCTCGGTCTTAAGCTCAATGCGCGCATATTTGAGCTGCGCCCTCAAGAAACTAAGCGTGCCTGAACGAGCCGTATCACGCGCCTTCATAGCCAGAATATAATCCTTATCAATCTGCTCTTCTAACGACATATATTCGCCTCCATAATGAAAATACCCTTTTTAAATTCCCTCTATATTAATGATTTTATGACGGGATTTCAATCCCTTTATAATCTCGATTTGCGAGGGTTTGACCCCAAAATGGCCGGTTAAAAACTTAATTAACGCGGCATTGGCCTTGCCATCAACCGCCGGGGCGGTCAGACATACCTTAATACCGCCGTTTTCCTCGATCCATTCATTACGTTTGGCTCCGGGAGCGACTTTGAGAGAAACACGCATATTTACTCCAAAAAGAGTTCAAAGCGGTGTGCGTTAAGCTTAAGCCACCCTTTGTAATTTTTGTACCCGGGATAAAACTTTTCAACCACGGCCCAAAACCTTCGGGAATGATCGGCAACCTTGAGGTGGCTTAATTCATGCACCACAACATAGTCCACAACCTCTATAGGCGCCATGATGATCTTCCAGTTAAAGTGCAAAATCCGTTTTACAGGATGACAGCTGCCCCATAAACGCTTCGGGGAACGAATATGCATCTCTTTGGGAATTTCGCCGAGCCTCTCGGCATAAATCGCCACCCGCTCATCCAGAACGGTCTTGGCCCGGCTTTTATACCATTTCTCAAGAAACTGCCGGGCGTACTCAGCGCTGGAAATTTTGCCGGTTTCCTCGGGAATATCGATCGTCCAGCCCGCTTCATCAAAATGAATTCTGCCCCAGGAATCTTTGGAAACGCGAAGGACAAACGGATATGTCCGACCCAGATATAAAAATCCGGTCCCTTGAGACAAATCCTGCTGACGCTGAGATGCTCGTTCTTCAAAAGCTTTAATCCTCGCCACAATCCACCCGGCTTTGCGGTGAATAAACTGCTCGATCACACGCGGTGAAAAGTGGACCGGAGCCAGGACCTCAACCTCACCGGAGGCACGGACAAACAATTGCACCGTTTTTTTACGTTTGGCGGATCGCGTCAACCGGTAGTCGATGACACCGGAAGACGTCGACAAAGAATAAACAGCATCTTGGTGGCGGGAAAGCATAGTGAGATCTCATGGATATAAGCATAAAAAAACGCAAGGGAGGGTTTTTAAACCCTCCCCTGCAATCTCTCTCATGTCACAAATAACAATTACGGAACAATTTTGACGTCGATGTCGACGGTCTTCTTGGGTTTATTGGTCAGCTGAAGCTCGCCGTCCCTGGTAACAAACCCGTTATTTCCCAAAAGGGTCAGCTGACGATCGCGTTCTTTCTGGGCGGCTTCCCTGGCTGCCGCGGCATCCCTTTTAAGCGCGCGCATCTTTTCTTTGACGCTTGCGATCTTATTTTTCAGTTCACGGATGATGGATTTGGCTTCCTTGATGTCGGTGACATTGACCTGGTAATTATTTAAGTCACCGCGAAGCTTGGTCAGTTCTTCATCATATGTTTCGTTCTGCTTCTTTAAAGTATCGATGTTCTTGCTGGCCGTGTTTGCCTGCGATCCGAACAATTTTTGCATATTGGCCATGGCCTGCGGATCGCCTTTGAGAATTTTATTCTCCTGCTGGGACTGCGCGAGCAAGGCCTCAGTTTCAGACAAAATAGACTTGGTCGAATCCAGTTCCTTGCTGACCAGCTCAAGCTCCATGGTCATCTTTTCCAGACGGGTCTGGGTATCCTGAAGCTGCTGGCTGGTCGTGGAGAACTCTTTCACATAATGACGGTAATTTTCAGCCTGATGGTTATGGGCATTGGAATTTAGATCAGCGGTAAGTTCAAGAATTTTGTAATTTTCGCTTTGAATATAGAGAACATAGGCGGTAAGTCCCAACATCACAACGGTAAGCAGAAAACCAACTGTATTGCGGACCTTTTTGCTTTGTTCCATCTTGGGCGATTCCATGGGCGGTGTCCTGTCTGTGGAGTTAATCAGATATTCTACAGTATCACGTGAGGATTTCTTGATTTCTTCTTCTTTGGTTTCCATAATTTGGCTTTCCGTTGTTAGTTGGATTGGGATAGATAATTTTGAATGATATTCACATTGGTCGCCTGCCCGATGAACGATCGCTTACTTTCAACATATTCTACCAGACGCGTGAAGACGGGGCCTTCCGAATTTACAAATTTCATGCCGCAAAAACTGCGCATCCTGTCTGTCTTCATCCGGTTAAACCATACCAGCCTGACATCTTTGGGAATGACCGTTGCTAATTTCGAATCCGCCACGTCCAGAACGTATTGACCGTCCTCCACCGGCTTAAAATTCTCGCCCACCTCAAGCAGCAATCCGGAAATGCTTAAATTTCGGACCGTTGCATTGCCCTGGCCTCCCAGTAAACCTGATGCCGCAGCCCAGCGTATGTCGATAGATTCCTTCACCCGTGCGTGACGTCTCCATTCTGCCATAGCCTTCTTCCCTCGTAAATGTATATGCAAACTGGATTTATAGAATACAAAGAACAAAAAAAATCAGTGAGTTAGTATAACCTTAGCAAAAAAAAATGACAAGAAAAAATATCAAATCCTTACAAAAATTTAAACAAATTTTTACTATTTTGCCTATTTAAACAGCCCTTTTAGGAGCTTTTGCGCCTGTGCGGCACCGCTGTTTTCGTCTGCAGCCTGTCCGCCCTCAGAAGCAGCCCCCCCTTCGGGTGCCTGGCCCTCGCCGCCGCCTGTAAAAATATCTAGATATTTTTTGACGTCGGGGTTCTTGTCCAAAACTTTCTGCAGCGCGCCGCCGCCTTTATTGACAAGCAGCAGCTTGCTGATGTAGGCGAGGTCCGGGACATATTTCAAATCGGGAATTTTACCGATTATCTTCAGAGGAAAATGGATTGACTGATCTTCATCTAAAAGCGCCTTGAGATCTTCTTTGGATTCAGTTAATGAGGCGGAAAATTCTTGCGACATTTTTAACTCGGCGTCCACATCAACCGTCTGATCAAAGCCAGCGCGGCCGTGGGCCGAAAGTGAGAATTCAGGATTGGCCGCTTGGGCGTCATCGATTAAAACGTATCCCTGTTCAATCCTCGCTTTCACGGAAGCTTTTTCAATCCTGGTTAACGAGCCGTCGATCTTCTCCTGCCAGCCACCCGCCGCTTCTGAACCAGCCACCCCAAGCAGCTGTCCTATCACAGGGATCTGCCCCAAGACATCCTTGATGATGTTAACGTTGGTCAGTTCACCATCAGCGAGCTCGAAGGCTGCCTGTCCGGTCATCTGGTTCAGTCCCTCAGGGGAAAATCCATGGCCGGCAAACTTTGCCGTTCCCGACAACGATCCCTTGATACGGACCGGTGATTTACTCTGCTCGACAACATCCTCCAGAAGCAAATGCTCGACGGCGATATTCCCGTCGAAACCCTGTGTCTTCATGTAATCGTTAATGACGGCGCTTCCGCTGACTTTACCCGTTCCTAAATTCAACGAAAATTGCGAGACCTTGAGCTTCGATTCATTGATATCAAAGACGGCCGTCATCTGGTCAATCGGTTTGGGCAGCATCTCTATAGGAATAACACCGCCTGTCAATTTTCCTTCAAGCGAAAGGACCAGAAGCCCCTTGGCGCTGACGACCATCTGATTGATCACCGCCTCGATTGACCCTTTCAGACCTTCCTTTAATCCTACGTCACCGACGGAGGGAATGTTTTTTTCAATCCCTGCAAGATCAAGCGAAGCAAAATCAAACGAGGCATGGACATCATCCCAGCGGAATTGCTGAAGCCCCATATCAATGCGCCCCGTGCCGTCGACATGAATGTTCTGCCCTTGTGAGAATACGGAAGCCGCCAGCTGGACTTTAAAAGGATCCGTCAAAGAAAAGTTGGTGACCTTGGCGTCGACAGACTGGACAGCAACCTGCATCGGCGGGTTCACCGCCCCGTCGATCACTGTAATATTGCCGTTAAGTATTTCAAACGAATTGACCAGCAGCATGGGCAGCGCGGCAACAGCGTCTTTGTTCTCTTGCGGTTTGGCCGCGGCATCAGGTTTTGTCGCCTCGATAATGCCCTCATAATTAAAATCCCCTTGGGCGCTACGGACAACGCGTATTTTGGGAGAATCAATGACGATGCTTGTAACTGCAAGCTGGCGTTTGGTCAAGAGAGCCATCAAACTGACACCGCAGTGAATGTGATCAATATGAAGAAACGGTTCTTTGCCGAAATTCTCGTCTTCCGCAATCGAAATCGCCGCAATATCGGCGACGATTCCGCGGGCAAGCGACAAATTGAAACCGGCACGCTCAACAGTAACCTTGCGTCCGAGAATCTTGCTTGCCTGCTCGGTCAACTGAGGCAGGTATCTATTAAGATCAAACGTCTGAATGAACACGGCGAGACCGCCGAAAGCCAGCATGACTATCAAACAAAAACCAATCAAAATTTTCCGAAGCATTTCAACCCCTGGTTAGGTTTACTTGACGTTCCACTTTTGGTCCATCTGTTTATCTTTTATCTGCTGCAACTGATACTGGACTTTCTCGGCGGCAATTCTCTGCTGATCTTCAGTGCGTTCTTTGGCCGCCCGCATCATCTCGGCGTTTCTCTTGTTAGCATCCTTTTTAACTTCCATGGATTCACTCTGATCGCGTTCCGTCTGATCCCGGAGAGTCCGCATCTGTTCCTCATTACGTCTGATACTGGCTAAAAAGGACACATTCTTCTCCTGGAGACTTTTGAGCTGATGCATCGCCGGGCTATCGGCCAATACGGTCTGTGCACCATTCTTGATAAGATCATCAATGTTATTTCTTGCCGAATCCATGTGAGTCATAAATTCCGAAACGCGGTCCTGACTTCTCTGAATAATGTCTTTGTTCTGCTGGGAAACTAATGCATTCTTGTCTTTCAGCTCCCTGTTCATGGAGTTGAGCATGTTTGATGCCGATCTCCGATATTCTTCCATTTGTTCATACTGGCTCGAGACGTGTCTGGCCTGCTCCCTCAGCGTCTCCATCTTGAAACGGTTGTCTTCCATCATCTTGGCCATAGACGGACGCGTGCTCAAAAAAGCCTGCTGGCTCTGCTGCATGCCCCGGAGCATTTCCCGACGGCGGCTTTCCATCATCACATAATTGTCGCGGAATCTCTTTAGCTGGGTTTCCGATGAATATTGGACAGCCTCGGAAATAACCGTGATCCCTTTGACCACCTTGCTCTGGTTTTCACTGATGTAATCCTCGTTGGTGCGCAGATTGCCGACGAGTTCCCGTTGTTCGGTCTCAAGACGTTGATACTTCTCCCAAAGCTCAGTGCCCTGGTCGGATGTTGAAAGCTCAATCTGATAAAGCAGTTCACGAAAATTATTTTCAAGTTCCTTGTTGGTCTGGGCCAGACGATCAATCCAATCTTTGCTTTTTCTTAGAAAAAGAATACGAGTGGCGTCTAAATAAGCGGACTGTTCATTAAATTTTCCCAGGTTCGCCCTCAAAGCCTCATATTGCCGCATGGTCTTCATGTCCTGCATCGACGGGCCGGCCTTTTCATCCGCCTTTTGATTGAGCCACTGGGATATCATCTGCAGCTGCTGTTCCATTTGCTCGTTTAAATTGATCATGATCTGCTGATCGAGAATGATGGCCTCAACAAGCTTGGTCCTCTCCTGATGTAACGCTGTAAATGCATTCATGAGCTCTTTACGGTTTTCGTCGCTCAACTCCTCCATTTTAAGAAGCAGTTCCTTCAAATTTTTGCGCGTTTCATCATAAACTATGCCCAATTCTTTTAACGCTTGTTCATTGCGTTCAAGCGTCATTTGACGCAAAACCTGGATCTTTTGATAATCCTGGGTGAACTTCCTGGTGGCTTCATCCGTGCTGGAAACCAGGCTGACCGGCGTCGCCGACCTCCATTTGAAGAAATCAGAAATTCTCTTTGCGGCAATCCTGCCCTGCTCCTGGCCAAACAATCCGGAAAGCAGCAAAAAACCGAAAAAGATCATGATCAAAAACGAATACAGTAGTGCTCTAATCATTGTTCCCCTCTTCTTCGTATTGGGTTCTCATTAAGCAAACCGGAAAGTTCCTGCCCCGTCGAGACGGGACGAAGACATAAATGATCCCGGCACACATAAGCCGCCAAGGCATTTTTATCCTCAAATGTACGCCCTTCCAGCAAAGGCACAGTTCCGGCGACTTCGGAAATTCTTTTGTTTTCAAAATAATTGGCTGCGACAACCTTGCGCGGACGGAAAACTTCAAAAATTGTCTTCTTCATTTCCTTGTATTCCGGATGAGACTGCGGACCGCTTAAGACAATTTCATCGACAGGCCCTAAATGAAAATCGAACGCGGAAAGAAAGTATGAATACGCCTCAGGATGAAGAGAAACCATTCCGGCAAAAGCGGACATCATTTCCCCAAACCGATCGTTATAAATACCCGCGCCGGTCATGTGGTACAGCCTGGACAAAACAAATGCCGCCGCCGAATTTCCCGACGGAAGGGCGCCGTCGTAAATTTCTTTGGAACGGACAATCAATGTTTCGGCGTCATTCCCTGTCAAAAAAAAACCTCCGGTCTTAGAGTCCCAAAAAAGATCGACCATGGCATCCGTCAGCACACGCGCCTGTTTAAAATATTTAATATCAAATGTAGCTTCGTACAGATCCAAAAGGCCCAGGCTAAAGAAGGCATAATCCTCCAGCGTCCCCGGAATTCCAGACTCCCCGTCGCGATATCGATGCAACAGCCGGCCGTTGCGGTCGATGAGCTTCTCCAGGATAAAATCCGCAGCCCGGCGCGCCGCGTGAGTGTAGCGGTTATCATCAAGAACCTGGGAGGCAAATGCGAAAGCGGAAATCATAAGCCCGTTCCAGTCGGTCAAAATCTTGTCATCCAGATGAGGCCGCTTTCTGCGGCTCCGGGCCTCCAACAGTTTGTTTTTTGCTTCCTGGATGATCCGGCCGGTCTCATCTGCATTTATTTTAAAACGCCCGGCGGTTTCTTCGATAGAACGAGTCACAGAAAGAATATTTTTGCCGGTAAATTCGCCGTGCGGATCACTTTCGGCGTTGCCGGCTTCCTTTAATCCCCAATAAAAGGCGGCGATTTCCGCGTTTTCCGGCGACAAGGCAGATTTAATCTCCGCCAAAGACCATACGTAGAAGGAACCTTCTTTGTCGAGTCCGAGTTCGGGGTCGAAACTGTCGGCATCTTCCGCCGAGAAAAAACCGCCGCTGGCATCGGTCATGTCCCTCAAGACATACGCGAGAACATCCCGGGCAATGTCCGCAAAAAATTTTTCATTGGTAATCTGAAACACTTCCAGGTATGGACGCACAAGCAAAGCCTGGTCGTAAAGCATCTTTTCAAAATGAGGCACATGCCAAAGCTGGTCGGTGGAATAGCGGTGAAAGCCGCCACCCAGCTGATCATAAATGCCCCCGCGGGCCATGAAGGTCAATGTCTGCTCGACCATTTCGAGAGCGTCTTTATTGCCGCTCCTCTTCCAATAACGCAAAAGCAGTGACAGCGTGTGCCCCATCGGAAACTTGGGAGCCTGAGAGAATCCGCC
Source organism: Candidatus Omnitrophota bacterium (assembly GCA_017987425.1). Classification (GTDB taxonomy): domain Bacteria; phylum Omnitrophota; class Gorgyraeia; order Zapsychrales; family Fredricksoniimonadaceae; genus JAGNTT01. The sequence goes on along the minus strand of JAGNTT010000036.1, from coordinate 2,574 downwards.
GTAAACAGAATCGAACTGGGACGAAAGACGGTTAAACATCTGGTCCAGCTGAATATCGCTCAACGTCTTTCCGTCGGGAACCGTGGAAAAACGGCGCTTAAGAAGTTCGGTGAGTTCTACGCTCGAGGCAATGACCTCATCAGGTTTAGTACTCCAGGACTGGTGAATGGCTTTGAGAAGATCGGCAAAACCCGGAGCGCCCCAGCGCGCAAAAGGCGGGAAATAAGTGCCGCCATAAAAAGGTTTTTTCTCCGGTGTTAAAAAGACTGTAAGCGGCCAGCCGCCCTGCCCCGTCATAGCTGTGACCGAAGCCATATAGACCTGGTCGAGATCGGGACGTTCCTCACGGTCAACCTTGACCGAAATGAAATGATCGTTCATTAACGCGGCAATTTCTTTATTTTCAAATGATTCGTGTGCCATGACATGGCACCAGTGGCAGGTGGAGTATCCTATGGACAAAATGACGGGCTTATTCTCCTTGCGGGCGCGCTCAAATGCTTCCTCGGCCCAAGGATACCAGTCGACCGGATTATCGGCATGATGCAAAAGATAGGGACTTTTTTCGTTCTTTAAACGGTTCATCGTAGAATTCTGGGCTTCCATGCGGGTTAAAGAGGTCTTATGGTAGCATTTTTACCAAGTGGAATCAACTCCGGACCAAGAACTGACTCCTTCAGAAAAACCCCTGAATTCCGGCTCTTTTTGCCGGCTTCTTACTCTAATATGCCGTTTGACGGATGAAAATTATTGCGACTTGGCTTCAAAAGCATCTAAAGCATCGGCCACGGGATCCTTTTTCTGTTTAACTGGTGCGGGAGCCGGGGCAATGGGGGCAGGTTGGGGAGCAGAAACAGCTGCAGCGGAAGCCGCGGAAGCCTTAGCAGCTGCTGCGTTCATTGCATTGATCTTCTGAAGACGAATATTGGTCAGCTGGATTTCGTCAAACTGTTTATCCTCTTTTTCCTGGACGATGCGCTTTTGTTCCTTGAGGATGTCCGCCTGGATGCGATCCAAATAAACACGGGAACGTTTATAATCGGGAGAGATATCCTGAATATCACTGAACTTATCGCGGGCCTGCTTATATCTGCGGTTCTTATAATCGCTGATGGCATCGTTATACATTTTTGAAAGACCGTTCTCAAACTTTTTGCGCACGGCATCACGTTCGGCATCCTTCTCTTTAGCGATCAGTTTGGATTTATCTGACACTTTCGGAAGAACAGCCTTTTTTTCAGGAGCAGGCGCGGGCGCTGGAGCGGACACCACTTTTTCTTTCTTTATCTTTTTTACCTTTTTTTCCTTCTTGCTTACAGAAACCTTAGCAGGAGCAGGTTTATCTTTCGCAGCCGGTTCGACAGCAGCCTGAGGTGCAGGCGGCGGTGGAGGCGGAGGTTCCTGAGGTTCCGGCGGTTTAGGCTTCTCGACAGGAGCGACTTCGACTTTCACGACAGGCGGCTTCGATGTTTCTTTTTTGTTTTTTACTTTATCTTTGGCATTCTTGCGTGAACGGCCGAGCGACGACATATTCGCTGTCGGCTGACCCTGATTGATCAAATTTGAAATCTTCCGTTCCTTCTCCTTGCGGATGGAACTTTCTTCTTCTCTTTCTTGACGAAGAGCCTGCTTCTGTCGCTCCAAATCATCACGGCTTTCTTTCTTTTTTTGGGCTTCGAGAGCGTTCAGGGCGCCGTCAAACCCTTTTCCCGGTTTTGTGCCGCGTAATTCCTGCTCATAAAGATTGCGCAGTTTCACTTCCTGAGCTTTCTGACGAGCCGTTGCTTGACTGGCTCTCTTGGCAGCCGCGTTTGTTCTCTCGGAAACAGTCGCAGCATTCTGGCGCGCCAATTTTTTCATGCGGGCTTCTTGCTGTGTCTTATATTTGAGTTCGAGTTTTTCTTTGGCCAGCGCATCTTTTTTACGCTGAGCTTCTTTCTTGCGGTTATCTTCAAGTTTCTGATCGGCAAGCCGGCTCTGTTCGATCTTGTGCTGGTGGGCTAACTTGGCTTCGGCTTCCGCTTTAGCTTTTGCCTCTTCTTCTGCCTTTCGCTTTTCTTCCTTTTTGCGTTCTTCCTCAAGCTTCAATTCTTCCTGACGCTTGGCTTCTTCTTTGGCCTTCTCTTCGACTCTGGCCTTTTCTTCAAGATATTTTTTACGGCGGTCGGATAATTTCTTCTGATTGCGGCGCTTGATCCAGGATCCGTCTTCATTGGGGCTCAGACCGGAAGGTTTTTCTACTTTCGCTTGTTCCGGAGCTGTTTGTTCCGAAGGAGAAGGAGAAGGAGAAGGAGAAGGAGCCGGAGCTTCTTTCATTTGGGAAACCTGAGCCTGATCGGAAATGTCCTGAACAGCCGGACGGCGGCCGCGCAAATTGAGCGAACTTAAATAATCGTTGTGGGTCACCGGATAACGCGGCGGAGATTGAACGACCGGAACAGGAGCTTTGATGCGTTCAATTTGACTGACCTGCGCGCGGTTATCGCGATGAGCTTCCTGGATTTTAAAACTCATCTTCTCCTGCTTGGCCCTGTCTTCAATATAGGTCTCGCGTTCCTTGGTCTGTCTTTCGAT
>JAGNTT010000186.1 GCA_017987425.1 Candidatus Omnitrophota bacterium | reverse complement strand
TAAAATCGCCCGCCGGAATCCGAACGCGCGCATCGCGCTTGTAGGCTGCCAGGCCCAGGTGCAGAAGGAAAAACTCGCGGTTCTTCCCAATGTGCGATGGATCGTCGGCAATCAGCGCAAGATGGATTTGGCGGATGTGTTCTCCGAGTATCCCGCTCCGCAAGGAGTCGAAGTCATCGCCCCTGTCATCGACCGCAAACCTTTTACTCTTCCCGTCGCCGCTATCGACCGTTCCCACATACGCGCCAACATCAAGGTGCAGGACGGATGCGACTTCTTCTGTTCATTCTGTGAAATTCCTTACGCGCGCGGCCGCGCCCGCAGCCGTGTCTTCGACGACATTCTGCTGGAGGCGCGCGCCCTTGCCGCTGCCGGACACAAGGAGATCATCTTAACCGGCATCAACATCGGAACCTATCAGCACGAAGGTAAAAATTTGCTCGATGTGATCGCTGGGCTTGAGAAGATCGAGGAGATTAAACGCATCCGCATTTCATCGATCGAGCCGACGACGATCCCCATGGAAATCATTTCACTTATGGGGGAGGGGCGCAAGCTTTGCCGGTATCTGCACATTCCTCTGCAGAGCGGGCACGATGATATCTTGAGCGCCATGAAGCGCAAATATTCCGTCAGCGAATTCAGCGAGTTTGTGCGGACGGCGCGTGCGAAAGTTCCGGGTATCTGCATCGGCACCGATGTGATCGTGGGGTTTCCCGGTGAAACAGATGAGCATTTCGCCATGACCGAAAATCTTCTGCGCGAACTGCCGATCGATTATTTTCATGTCTTTAGTTACTCGCCGCGCCATATGGCCAAAAGCAGCGCGTTGGACCATTCAGTATCTTCCGCTGTCATCAGCAGCCGCAGCCAAATTCTCCGTGACTTGAGTCAGCGTAAAAAACGTCTCTTTTATGATTCTGTCCAGGGTTCCGTTCAGCAGGTTATTTTTGAGGAAAAAAAGGACAATTATTGGGTGGGATTTACAGACAACTATGTTAAGATACGGACAAAAATGCAAGATGAATTAACGGGTAAAATGCGCACAGTCAGGCTGACATCGGCGGAAGGGCAGTACATGGAGGCGGAAATGTATGGAGTCCAGACAGAAGGTTCTTGAACTTATCCGGCGTTTTGAGGATCTACCCGAAGGTAATGAAAGCATTTTGCGTAGTTTGCTGGTTGACCTTAAATTTTTCATCCAAGAAAATTTCGGGTCCGACAGCCAGTATTTAGGTTACCTCCGATACGTCAAATTCCGTCCCGAGGCCGTATTTATCACCGACAAGGAACGCGAACGCAGCTGGCATGACGGCATCGCGCAAGTCGACAATCTCCTGAGAGTCATTCTCAACGATACGAAAATCACACCCGCTCCGGCTCAGTCCAGTATCATTACTCCTGTTGAAGAAACCGTTCAGACTTCTCTTGCGGATTTCAAAGATAATGTACGGATGGAATATCCGTTATTGGAGGAAGGCCCCATTCTGGAGCCTTTGCGCGATGATCTGGCAGAAGAAACAGCGGGACCTTTACTGGAAGATCCGAAGCCCAAGACCAACGACGAGTTAACCAGCGCCGGTCGCGTACTATGTGTTTTGGGAAACGCGACGGCCTTGAATGAAGATGTCCTCAACTTTTTGAATGATTTGCCGGCGGAAGTATTATCCATCCCCAAGGCGGTCGGTCAGGAATCTTTGATCGACCGGTTAGGCCGCTGCCCTGAATCTGATTTTGTCATCTTTGTGCTGTCTCCGGACTTTCATTTTTATTCCCGCACACAAAGACCGGTAGATGCGAGTCTCATGTCCGCGCAGGAAGCTGTCTTTCAGCTCGGATATTTTGCGGCCAAGTTCGACCGTCAGAAAATGGTTGTGCTTTATCAGGAAGATAAAGATTTTGTGCTGCCGACCGAATTTTCCGATCTGCTGTATGTGCCGCTTTCCTCTTCGGGCCTGTGGAAGGCGGAAGTCATCCGCCGTATGAAGGGCAAGCTGTCGCTTCCCGCCGGGCTTGGTCTGTCCATGGAAAGACAGCCGAGTGCGTAAATCCGATCCCTCCCTAAACACATCAAATCTTTTTTTGTTTTCATACTTGCGTGATCTTCCGATTCAATGCGTTTGGAAGAACAATCATTCGTTGATGAATTTCCTGAAAAAACTATCTACCGAAAGAGATGTGTGATATATGTCATTCATGAATAATAAACGTAAAGCTTTTACATTAGTTGAAATTATGATTACTGTCGCGATTATTGCGCTTCTTTGCGCCATTGCAATACCCAATCTTATGCGCGCCAAACTCAACAGCAACCATGCCTCCGCCCAGGCGACTCTCAAAGCCATCGCCAATGCGCTTGAAACATATGCCATTACCAACGGCGTATACCCGGCGCAGATGACATCCCTGATCGGTGCCGCACCGCCGTACTTGAACAAAGATTATTTCTCCGGAACATTTAACGGATACAACTTTTCGCCGACCGTCACGGATTACGCGTATCTTGTGACGGCTCTGCCGGTCAGTTCTTCGACGGGCACTGTGAGTTATTCCATCACCACCGGCGGTGTCCTTACCACCAACTAACTGATGAAACGCAAGAAAACGGTCAAGATCAAGCGTCGGGCTTTCCAGCGCTCGGGGATTTTTTTTGTCTACATGCTGGAATGTTCCGACGGAAGTCTTTACACGGGGTATACCAACGATCTTCCCAAACGCGTCGCACTGCACAATAAAGGCGGCGGTTCCAAATATGTGAAGACACGCCTTCCGGCAACGCTCGTTTTCTCCAAAGCGTACCGATATTATAAACTGGCTGTTGTGGAAGAGCGCCGCATGAAGACGCTTACTCGCAAGCAAAAGGAAGCAATCGTGCTGGCCCATTCTAAAAAGACTGTACGCTTAAAAATTAAGAAAATTTCTGGCCGCAAAGGAATTGATTGTGGGAAAGAGGCATCCGTAAGTCACCCATCTAAACGAAGTCGAGCATCGGGTGATAGAAAGCAAATGAAAAAAGGTGGGAATTAAAGGAAAACGGCTGGCGGCGTCAGGCGGAGCTGTCTATCTCGGTTGGTCCTTGTATCAAATCGAGCAAGCCATGACAGCGTCTTCCATTCATTGAAAAATCTGGGATAAAGAACAGCCCGCGGCGGATTATGACAAAGGGGAAGATGCCGGTTAGAGTTGGTCGGATATGAATTTGGGCAGGACCCATTTGTGAGCGTCGATAACGCTTTGCAAATCCAGGCTGTCATTGGTCCTGGCGGGACGGTCCTGCGTCAGTTGCGGTTTGGGTAAAACAGGATCTTCGATGAAAACCTGTCTTGGCGGGGCCGAAACCAGGACCCGGGTCGGATCCAAGGCCTGGACTTCATTAATATATGTGACAGAAGGGCGGTACTCATTGTGACGCCGCTCGGAAGATTCCCCCAGAATATAGTGACCAACCTCTTCGGCGGTGTAGGAATATGGCCCCATGCGTTCGCGGGAAAAGGTTCTCGGAGAATAGCCGAACGAGTCGCTTTCGCAGAACACTTTGCTCTTGTATCTTTGTTCCCCGGTGTGATGGAAATAGACGCCCTCCTCTGCCCGAACAATGGCCGGGAAGGAAAGTAACGAAAGAAAAAGC
>JAGNTT010000187.1 GCA_017987425.1 Candidatus Omnitrophota bacterium | reverse complement strand
AAATCCGCTCCGCAGATCAATTCCGACTGCTTGAGTGTTTTTACCCGGTGGAACAATGCCGGCGGGTATTTCACGCCCGACAATAAAGTCTCTAAGACTTCCCGCCGCGAGCGGCGCCATAAATGTTTCAAAAGCTGTTCCGTTTTCCGGGCCAATATTAAAACTGTACAAGGGAATCGCGTGCCCCCTGAGTCCCGCAATCGTCGCGTCACTTCCCGAAACAGAATCTCCGATGGTTTCACCGTCGTTCGAATTATTGAACAGCCGCGCATGCAAAACCACCTTCTCACCGGGGCTGAATAATTCATTGCTGTCTAAGAATGCCCAGTCCCAGAGAACGGAAGCGTGGGCGTGACCGATTGAAAATACCGCAAACAATCCTGCCAGCAAGGCCCTTCTGACCAAATGTCGAATGATCCTCCTTATTTGACGATTAAGCCCTGTAAATCGGGTATATTGAAACGATTCTCCGACGAAGTTTGATGGCTTCAAAGAACAACAAACCGACATTATTTTCTACCCCTGTTGCTCGGCCATTTTTTTATATTCGAGAGGCAGACGTCGTTCGATTTCTTCCTGCGAAACGTCCTCGATGTGAGTCATGATAGACCATGAGAAACCGAACGGATCCTCCACGCAACCCGAACGGTCGCCGTAAAACTGATCGGCAACAGGGCGAATCACCTTCGCACCTGCGTCCACTGCGCGTTTGAAATACTGGTCAGCATCGGGAACATAAACAACAAGATTGACCGGCGTGCCGTTGAGCACTTTGGGCGACTTGTTGCCCCATTGCGGATTTTCCTCGGCGAGCATAAGGATTGAATCGCCGATCATGATCTCCGCGTGTCCGACCGTTTTTCCATCGGGTCCCGGCAGACGGTAACGTTCTTTGGCATCAAAGACCCGCTTATAGAATTCAATCGCTTCCGCCGCTCCTTTGACGGACAGATACGGCGTCACACTATGAAAACCTTCGGGCATAAAATTGACTTTATTCATAACATCCTCCTTCTTTTAAGTTATCTAATCCTAAATAAGTTTGCCTCTGGTAATTCTGTAACGGGGCTTTCCTCACCGCTTTCTCCAAGATGCGAGTTGTCGATCAATTTCGAATCGACAAGCAGCTGAACGCTCTGTTTGAAGGTATGCATCTGTTCGCGCATGCCGGTTTCCATGTATCCACGGATTTCCTGAAACCTCTGGTCACGGACGATGTTGCGGATGGCGAGCGTGGCAATGAGCACTTCGGTCGCAGCGACCATTCCGCTCCCGTCTGACTTCGGATACAGCCGCTGAGAACAGATGGCCTGCAATGATTGTGCCAGCTGAGTGCGGATCAAATCCTGCCTTCCCGAATCGAACACATCCAGAAGACGGGTGATCGACTGAACCGCCGTACCGCTGTGAAGTGTCCCCAAAACAAGATGTCCCGTTTCCGCCGCGCGGATGGCAAGCGCGATGCTGTCCAGGTCACGCAATTCTCCGACCACAATGACGTCGGGATTCTCCCGCAAGGCGTTGGTGAGTCCGTCGACAAATGAGGCCGTATGCGTTCCCACTTCACGCTGATGAATGAGCGATTTCTGGGGTGAGATCACATATTCCACTGGATCTTCAATTGTAATAATATGGCGTTCTTCCTCCTGATTGATCCGATTGACGAAGGAAGCGAGAGTCGTTGATTTACCGCTTCCCGTGGGTCCTGTGATCAGGACAAGCCCGTGCTTCAATCGTGCCAGTTCATCGAAGACAGGCGGAAGACCGAGTTCATTCATCTCCGGAATAAAATAAGGGATTGGACGGATGGCGATCGTCATACCCATTTGATGTCTGAAAATATTCATACGGAAACGCGAGCATCCCGGAACATCAATCCCAATGTCGATTTCCTTTCCATTCTGGTAGCGCTCGAGTTTTTCCGGCGAAAGGATGGCCTTGATGACCTCGAATAATTTATCCGTAGTCAAGGTGCTTCCGATTATCGGCCTGAATCTGCCGTTAATTTTCAGGGTGGGCTGTTCATCCTGTGAAAGAAAAAGATCGGAAGCCTTAAGACGCACCGCTTCATGCAGCCAGGCCAAAATACCGCATGACCGCAAACTTGCCAGATTCACTCCGGGCTTGCGTCGATTTTTTAATTCTTTTGCTTCATCTTCAATCGCCTCCGGTGAATATTTTGCCTGCTCCAGTAATTCCCACAGATTTTTCGGTGTTCTATTCATGGTAAAGTTCTCACTAAATGAAGGTTATGAGTCCGAGTTTGTTTAACACGATTCAGTATAGAACCTGGCGTATTAAAGCAGTATGAACGGGGGATTAAAAACGTTTAAGAAAGGGGAAAAGCAAAATACCAAAGCACAAATGGCAGATACCAAATCAAAACATCAATCACAAAGGTCAAAATCCAAAACGTTTTTGAATTTGTTATTTAACCTTTAACATTTAATTTGTCATGTGTTCATTTGGATTTTGTCATTCATTCGTCTGTAGGGACGAATGCCTTAGACGAGGGATCAGATCTGCTTCGGGGAAATGATTCCCATGGACACAATGACTTTCAGGCACTCCTCAACCGTCCAGCCCGGGTCCATGGTCTGCGATTCTTTCACGATAAAAACAAACCCCCCGGTCGGTGTCGGCACCGTCGGGATATAAACAAAGAGCATGTTTTCTTTGGTCTTGGCGTTCACAATGCTGTTCATCACAAATCCCGGCGTCCAGACTTCGTCCTGGTTAAGCTTGACGAGGATCGCTTTCTTGAAGGCCTGGTTTGGCTCATCCACTGAAAAACTCTGGGTCAGCTGCTTGCCTACACTGTAAATGCTTCCGATAATCGGTATCTTGACGCTTATATTGTCGACGAATTTCAAGAACTCGCGCCCGAGGATATTACTGAGGATTAGACCGGTCAGATAAAGGCTCACCAAAAGCAGCAAGATCCCGAGACCGGGTATTTGCCTGACCTCAAAGTATTGGCCGAGGAACACCATGATTTTCTTATCGATGAGATTATAGAGCAGCTGGATAGATACTGCGCACAACAGCAGCGGAACAATGGCCAGAAGACCACGAAGGGTGTGCATACGGATGTGCGCGATAAGATCAAGTTTTTTCAATGTTCCAAATCCTTGTCAGGTAAACATGAAGTTGCCAAAACGTAATTATTTTTGTGTTTATAATAACGCAAAACAATCCGCCAGAAAACAGAAACCTATTTTATATCTTCCCGTTCCACGGGAACGGGAACGATGATCCGTACGGCAGCCGGAATGATTTTGGCGTGGACAGATTCTTTCTTAATCACTTCTCCGTCGCATTGAATCGTCTGGGCGGGGGTCGAAGACATGCGGATGTCCCGGCCCTGATAATGGTAAACGAGAGCTACATTCTCCTCGCGTCTGCCGCGCAGCACCGTTGCCGCGATGTGGCCGAACAGGCTCACATTGACCTTGCGCACAATGATCACATTGAGCAGTCCGTCGTCGATGCGAATGTTCGTATCAAGTTTCAAATCCGCAAAACCTATGGATCCTGAGTTGGCAATCATGCATGTGATTCCACTGGCATCATAATTTTTGCCGTCGATTTCTAAATGATACTGCACTTCCCTGATCTTCTTGAACGC
>JAGNTT010000185.1 GCA_017987425.1 Candidatus Omnitrophota bacterium | reverse complement strand
GCCCGGCTTGATGCGCTTCTCATCAAGCGCATCCTTAAGAGCGATCGGCAAAGACGCAGAAACTGTATTTCCGACATTCGCCAGATTGTTGTAAACCTTTTCCGGCGGAAGTTCCAATGATTTCTGTAAAGAATCCAAAACGAGCTGGCTCGCCTGGTGAAAAATGAAAAGATCCACGTCCTTGGCCGCGAGTTGATTGGCCGCAAGAACATCTTTGATATGGCTGAGAACTTTTCCGCGGGCCAGCGAAAGCAGGGCGAATCCCTCCATCGCGATATTCTCCCGGCTGCGTGAATTTCCGCTTTTGTCCGTCGATATCTCCGCTGTCGCTGCACTCTTGGGCAAACGGCATCCGCCCGCTTCAATCATAAAATGCTCAGCCCCTTTGCCGTAAGTTCCCCATTTCACATCGATGATACCCGCGGGCGAAGCTTCCAGAAGTGTTGCCGCCGCGCCATCACCGAAAAGTAAACGGACGGATTTGTCCTTCGGATTGATATATTTGGAGTAAGTGTCTGCCGTGACAAAAAGCAAATTCCTGATCGGATAGGCCGCAAAAAGGGCCTTGGCCATGATCAGTCCGTATACATACCCCGAACAGGCCAGATTAAAATCAAACGTAAGCGCACTTTCAGTCAGATCGAAATGCCGGTGCAGCAAAAACGCATTGCCCGGCATAATGTGATCGGGACTTTGCGTGCAAAAAATAACGGCGTCAACGGATTGAGGTGATATTCCCGTCTTTTCAAAAAGCTTGGCACAGGCCCTGACCGCGAGATCAAAGGCCGTTTCTCCCTCGGCCGCAATATGACGATTGAGAACCCCGGTCTTGGGCAAAAGCTTTTCGATGTCCCAGTCGGGATTTTCCCTTAAAAGATCTTCGTTCGTTACCGTTTTGTGAGGCAACTCATATTCGATGTGCGCAATCTTGCAATTCATACATTTTAAGCCGGTCAGACAATGGTGCCGATATAATCGATAAGGGATCCCGAAGTTACAAAAGAATTAGTTCCGAGCGAGCTCGCTTTACCGAGGATCGTGATCTCACGATTAAATTCTTTCTTCAACGCCTCTTCTACACCGATGATGAGACTTATCATTCCCAAAGAGTCAAGGCTGCCGAAAAGAGGAATGGCGCGAATATCTTTATTGTTGGGATCGTCGGGAATCGGAGGGTACATATCGCCGATGGCAGATAGAACGGCGCGGGTGATACGTTCGTGTTTATCCATAAACACAATCCTTCGTTTTGAATCTGGAAAGACCCGCAAACGGAAAATCCGTCTCAGGCAAGTCCAATCATAACATGAATCAATGCGGGATTCTATCGCAAATACAGGCTAAAGCAACCTAAAAGACAAATAATAAAATCTTTTAAACCGCTAAACTTGAATAGTTTTTAAGTCTCGAAGAATTGAGTTTATCTGCTAAGGCGGGCTGTCTGATCGCAAACTAGGTTGACCCATTCATCGGGCATGTCCTGGACCGACTGAATGATCCTCTCCTGCCACCACAGGGAATATTGCTGCATGTCATCGCGGTTAAACCGTTTTTCGACAATGTGAAAGCCGTCTTTCCTGCAGGTCACCACATCAATCGGGTATTCCACGTCATTGGCGCTCACACGCGTGGCATTGAAGGAAAGAAAACCTACCTTGAGCGCAAACTCCATGCTGGATTCATACGTAAGGGCACGATCCAGAAGCGGTTTACCGTGGCCGGTGTTTCCGATAATAAAATACGGAGAGTTCTCACTTGCCTCCACCCAGTTGCCTTCGGGATAAAGCATATAAAGCATCGGCTCTTTATCATCCTCCAGCTGACCGGCGACCAAGGCATAAAGATTAAACATCAAGCCGTTCTCCGCCAACGACCGTTTATCTTCGGCGGCCACGCGCTTGACCTGCTCGCCGAAAGCATTGACCATTTTATATAATTTATTAAAAGTCCGATCTTCCTGATCGATAACTTCCTGAAAATACGTAACGGCCTTATCTCGTAACGAACGCAGGCCCGAGGTCATGATGAACGCCGCGTGACGCCCCGAGTTCTGATGCAGAGAAACCTTCTTGGCGGTGATGCATTCCCTGCCGCTGGTGACACGGGTGTCCGAAATTCCGACCAGACCATCCTTTACTTTCATGGCTAAACAAAATGTCATGACTTCCTTTCTAACTTTGAGACTGTTTTTCGTTTGGTGTATGTGCAAAAAATGTTTCTGCAATGGCAGAACCAACATCATTGATTTTAATCTGAATGTTGTCCAGATACTCATGCAGTCCCGATTTAAAGATATCATTCACATCCGTGTAATCAAGCTCCGAACGCAGGCGTCCGAGTTCCTTCTCCGCTTTTGTTTCAAATGAAAAATTTTCTCTTCCAACGACGGAACGCAGAGACTCTTCAGCCTGAATCAGACAATAGCGCATCGCCCGCGGAAATTCCCGGTCGAGAACAAGAAATTTAATAATGTTGGACATATCCAGCTTGCCGAAAGTTTTGCGGTACATCTCGAAAGCGCTCGCGGATTTTAAGAGAGCCGACCACTGCATGAGATCCAGCGGCGTCCCCACATAACCGGGACTGGGAAGCAGATAATAGTATTTCATGTCGATAATGCGGCCCGTCTTGTCCGCGCGTTCGAGAAAACGTCCGATGTTCCCGAAATGCCACCCTTCCGACCGCGAGAACGTCCCGTCCATGATCCCGGAGAACAGATGCCCGCCATCCTTGATCTCACGGAAGAATTCAATGAGAAACTTCTGATTCCACCCCTCCTGTTTAATAGCGGAGCGTATGGACAGATACATTTCGTTGATCTGCATCCACAGATCGCTCGGGATGATCTCCCGCACAGTGCGCGCGTTTTCCCTCGCCGCAAACAAACACGAACAGATCGAATTAGGATTTTTAACATCAAACGCTAAAAAACGGATCACATTCTTTTTGGTATATTCGCCGTAAGATTTTTCAAAAAGCTCCTCATCCCCCGTCGTCAAAACAAGAGGACGCCACTGCTGGGAGACGAGCCCCGGCGGTAGCTCCATGGAGAGATTATAATCAACCTCGATCAGGCGGGCATAATTTTCCGCCCGCTCAATATAACGGTTCATCCAATAAATGGAACTGGCAACACGACTAAGCATAGTTTTTTAACGCAGCACCCAAGTGTCCTTACTGCCTCCTCCTTGTGATGAATTAACGACGAGCGAACCTTCGCGAAGCGCCACGCGTGTCAGACCACCCGGCAGCACATAGACGTCCCTGCCGCATAGAATATACGGACGCAAATCCACATGCCGCCCTTTAACCTGGTCATCAATAATCGTCGGAATTCTGGACAACGCCATCGTGGGCTGGGCAATATACTCACGCGGGAACTTACAAATCTTGGCCTTAAATTCGGCCTGTTCTTTTTTGGTTGAATGCGGACCGACGAGCATTCCGTAACCGCCGGACTGATTGGCCGCCTTGACCACCATCTGCCCGATATTTTCAAGTACATGCTCGCGGTCTTTTTCATCCCAGCACAAATACGTCGGAACATTGGGCAGGATCGCATCCTCGCCCAGATAATACTTAATCATCCGAGGCACATAGGCATAGATGACTTTGTCATCGGCGACACCGGTTCCCGGCGCGTTAGCAAGCGCCACATTGCCGCGAAAGTAAAC
>JAGNTT010000184.1 GCA_017987425.1 Candidatus Omnitrophota bacterium | reverse complement strand
GCGTCTTCCATACGGTGACGCGCGATCTCGGTCATCATGATCGCCAGGTCCTGCATCTTGCCTTTTTTGCCTGAAATCACATCCATCAACTGTCCCGCCAGATCGAACACAACCGGTAAGGCCGCGCCGATGGCGTTGCCCGTCTGGACGCCGGCCATAATGCCCTGAACGGTCCCGCTTAAGCCGCCGCCGTAACGCACATTGCCGCCGCTTAAGACCACACTGCCGTTGAGATTTAAACTGACCCCGTTGGGTATGCGCTCGGCGGCTCTTTGCTTGAGCACGCTGATCGTCTCATCTCCGACGAGTAAATTATTTCCGGCCACGAGCGAACTCATATCCGTCAGCGAAACCGCGGTGCCCGGCGCCGCATACACACCGTGCGCGGGTATCGTGACGGTGGTGCGTGTCCCGGTCTGGCCCAACTGTACTTCGGGAACAGGAATGTCCAGCCTCGTTCTTCTGTTATCAGTTCTGACCGCGCGCTGGCGTTCATCGATGCCGCGCAGGACCGTTAAAATCTGCGCTTTTTCCGCTTCGGCCGGAATGATGATGCTGACCGGCAGATTGGGCCAGAGAGCATCGGTCGTATCTTCCGCGACAATCTGGATGGACTGTACGCCCGTTAAGTTCATCGTCGAGGAAACCGGCGAACGGTTGATGTTGCGTACTCTCGCCGCGATGAATTCACCCGACGGGGTCTGGACAACGATCGGATCGTTGATCTGAATTCTGATATTGCTGGGAATAAGAATAGCGTTCGCGGCATTGGTCACATCGCCGATGACGGCCTGCGAAGATTTGATCCGCAGCAGTTCGTCGCCTTGTCTGAACGATGAAGCACCGTGGCTGGCGATACGAGTGATCGTCCCGCTTTCCGGCGCTGTGATCTGCAATTGTCTCACCTGCTCACGCAGGCGTTCGATCCTCGTCAGCAGTGCGGCTTCTCTTTGCCGCAGTTCATCAATCATCGCGCGGGGAAACTGATAAACCCCGTCGACAGGCTGGACCTGTCTTAACTGCGCCTGCGTTTCCTGTAAATTACTCCAGACTTCTCTATATTCATTTAAAGCCGAACCCTGCTGAATGGCCACCACTTGTCCGGCCCGCACACGATCGCCTTCTCTCACTAATAATCTCACCGAACCAACCGCCGGCGCGGACACCACGCGCTCCTGAAGCGCCGGGATCACGGCGATCGTCCTGACCTGTCCCTGCACGGACCTTAATTCCGCAGGAGATTCCGAGGGCGGCAGATATTCCGCCAGCACGTTGACTCTGCCTGGGGCCTGGACCTGGAAACCTGGCGTGATGGTGAATGTCGCGACCGCTCTGGTCATCTGCGGATTCAGCTGCCATTCAACCCCGGCAACGGCGGCGATCTGCTGTCCATTGATGCGGAAATTCGCGATCCGGCCGAAATAGGTGTGCGTCGTCGGGACTTCCAGAGAAATGCGCACGCGGTCGGAATTGAGGAAATCAAAGACCTTCATTCCGCGATTGACCGTCATTCCGTTGGAAATATAAAAGCTTCTGATCGAAATGTTCTCGGGCGCTCTCACTGTGAGAAGATCGGACTCAAGCTCAAGTTGGGCCAGCTGTTCATTAAGCGTGTTGATGCGGGCGCGGATGGTGCTCACTTCAAAATTGGAAGCGGCCTGGCGGTCGACGAGCGGCTGAAGATCATTGAGCCTGCGGGTCTCGATGTCCAGCGACCGGCGCAATTCGCCGCGTCTCTGGTCGATCTCGGGACTTGAAAAACGGAAAATGACATCGCCCGCCCGGTACGTCGTTTTCGACGGATCGAGCCCGGTCACAATACCGGCCGTCTGCGCGGTGAAACTCATCTCATCGGGGACAACTGCAACTTCGGTAGAAATATTAAGACGTCCGTTGGAGACTGTCGTATCGACGGCCGTAGCTCTGGGCACAATCGGAGAAACAGGAGCATTCACAAAAGGCGAAGGAGTCTGAGACAAAGGCGAAAAATTGGGCGGCCCAGTGACAAACGGCGTCAATACAAGACCCAACAGGAGCCCGTATTTTAAAAAACTCTTTCGGGATATGCCTTTGGGGGTGAGCGATATTTTGAAATTGAACAAGTTCTTGCCCAGCAGGCTCAAATTCCCTAATTTTTGTTTCAGCGAAGACAGCGGCCGGAATTCCACTGCCTGTCCGATATCTTTGAACGAAAATCCGCCGGAGAAATATTTGCGAGGAATACTGGCGTTGCTGATTGGATCATATTCCTCGACGATGAGGTTATACGCCCCTTTCTTCAACGCTTCCATATATTGCTGATAGACCTGCCGGCCGATCTGCTTTTCCTCAATCTGAATGCCTTCGATCTTCTTCTGATTGGTATACACGCTGTTGATGATGTGCTTCTGCAGATGGCGCTTGAACCAGATGGCAAGGATCGCGGCATGGTACATCTGGCGCAGTTGTTCGAAATATTTGCCTTCATTGACCTCGCGTTCGATTTCCGGGATGACGATCTCGCGCAGGACTTTCAGATAAAGTTCTGTCGAACTGTTCGGGGAGTCCGTCGAGGTCAATTGGGCCAGAATGTTCTTCTTCATGGACACGTAATCTTTATCCAGAACAACTCTCAGACGGCTGTCGCCGACAAACGCGATGGTGTCCTGTTCGTAGACAACCGCCTTGTCGGGGATCACCCATACCTTATTAATGGTGTCCAGCGGGATCTCGACTTCGCCGTATTTCTCTTTGATCTTGGCGTGGACCTGCTTCCAGAACTTCTTTCCCAGCTCACTCTCGGGGTAGGTAATGGAAGCGGCAAACTGCTTGAGGATGTAGTCCTCCATCAGCATGTCCCGACCCGCCGCCGTGCGTTCGAATTCGGAATTGACGATGCGGTTTGGCTCCGTCGGAGAAAGGTTGACCCAAAGGTCTTCCTCAGGGATGGTCAGGAACGTCAGGAAATACCGGCTCATCAGATCAGCCTGTTCTTCCTGGAGTTCCGCCTGGTCGCCCGCGTCAGCCACGAAGTTGATTTTGAGGGGGTCCTGGGGATCGATCGCGATCCCTTTGAGGATGGGGGAAGAAACGGCGGAAGTGGGATGAAGTAAAACGCCCGGCTTGGGCGTCATGACCGGGGATTGGGCGGACGCGGTGTTAATCCCTAAGGAAACATAAGAAAAGCAAACGAGGACCACCCAGCAAAGCTGGCGGAACCAGGGCTGGGATTTCAAACTTGCTATAAAACCGGTTTTCAGATTCAAGTTCACGTGGGCTCAAAAGTATTGGAGTTAAGCGTCTTACTGTTGCCGGAAGTATAGCCCCCTTCTGTAAAGATTGAGTTAAGATGCCGTGAAATAATGACTCATTTCCGTCGGGAAAACGGCCCTTTCCGTCTAAACACATAAAGCCCTGCGGCTTAGGGCTGCAGGGCTTTAGAAAATGTCTGAACGATAATGAAGAACATGTCGTGGTTCATCAGGAAGCTTGGTGCTTTAGAGCGTACTTACGGAAGCGGGAAGCCATAACTCCAGCCTTTACTTTTTCCGGGAACACCGCTACACTTTCTTTCATGCCCATGGATGCGGCTTTAAGCCCGCTGAAAATACTGACCTTGGACGGCGGCGGCTCCAAGGGAATCTACACGCTAGGGGTCCTGCAGGAAATGCAGGCCAGACTCAAAATTCCCCTCGCTGATTATTTCGACT
>JAGNTT010000035.1 GCA_017987425.1 Candidatus Omnitrophota bacterium | reverse complement strand
CTTTTAAGACGCATCCCGCCTGCTCGCAGATCATTTGCCATGGCACGATATTGGAATGATGTTCCATGCCGGAAATAATGATCTCATCGCCCGGCTTTAAATTCCGTCCGAACGCCTGGGCCACAAGATTAATGGATTCAGTCGTTCCGCGGGTAAAAATAATTTCGCCGACATCGGAGGCATTGATAAACGCGCGGATCTTGTCACGGGCCTGCTCGTACTCTTCGGTCGCCATTTCACTTAAATAGTGAACTCCGCGGTGAACATTGGCGACGCCCGTCGAATAATGCCGATTTATGGATTCTATGACTTGGCGCGGCTTGAAGGTGGTTGCGGCGTTATCCAGATAGGCAAGTTTTTTTCCGCGGACACTGACCGCCAGGTTCGGAAAATCCTGACGGACTTTTAGAACATCAAAAGCCATGGTAACATCCATTTATTGAGTCAATATCGCGATCTTCTTCGATAAAAGACGGCTTAATTTCCGGCGCACATTCTGGTCGCGCAGTTTATCGAGAATGTCATCCACAAATCCCCTGGAAAGCATGCGCACCGCATCCTCTTTGCCGATACAGCGCGTCTGCAGATAAAATACCTCATCCTCATTCAGCTGACCGATGGTGGCCCCGTGCGTGCATTTGACGTCATCGGCGGCAATTTCCAGCTGCGGCTTGGTGTCGACACGGCATTCCTTGCCGAGCAGCAGATGCTTGTTCAACTGGTATGAATTTGTCTTTTGAGCGATCGGCTGAACAAATATTTTCCCGTTGAAAACGGCGTGAGACTGATCGTTAAGAATGCCTTTGTAAAGCTGATGGCTCGTGCAGTTGGGCTGACGATGATCGATCAGCGTGTGATTATCGACCTCCTGCGAACCGCCAAGAACATACAGACCGTCGAGAATCGAGTCCGTTCCTTCGCCGTTGGAAGCGACGCTGATATTATTGCGGGCCATCTGCGAACCGATGGCAAGCGAGAACGCTTCCAGCTGGCTGTTGGCATCCTGGGTCGTCCGCACGGCGCCGATGTGAATGGCTTTCGGACTGTCCGCCTGTGCTTTGTAATAATTCAGGACCGTATTATCACCGACATGGATATCGGTAACCGGATTCACAAAATATACTTCATTATCCAACCCGATAAAGCTCTCGAGAATGGACGCCTGCACGGAACGTCCGGTCACAATAAATGTCCGGGGAAACACCGCCGTATCTTTGATGTCCGTCGTGAAATGCACGATGTGGATAATGTCGGTCAGAACCGCCTTGTCTTCGATACGGATGTAAACCCCGTCGCGATGGAGCGCCGTATTAAGCGAAACAAAAGGTTCCGGATCATTGACGGTGGTGCGTTTGAGCATCTCGCGGCCCTCATCAGCGCCGGCTTTCTCCGATTTGGAAAGCGTCTCGATCGTGAGCCCCTTAGGAAGATTCTTCAGTGTCGAGAATTCGGCAGAGAAAACGCCGTTGACAAACACAACATTGATGTCCTTTTCATCCAGATATTCTTTGATATCCTTAATATTGACAAGCTTCGTGTCAGAGCAAGGTTTTAATACCAGAGAAGTGAGCGTTTTCAGATTGAAATACTTCCACTCCTCATGTCTTGTCGACGGGATTCCGATTTCGGCAAAACGCGCCCAGCTGTTGCGTCTGGCCTCGGCAAGCCAAGCCGGGGACGCCTCAATCCGCTTGAGACTCTCCGCCTTGAAATTTTCCAGGATGGAATTTTTCGGCTGCGCATTAACGGTCATGGTCATTATTCCTTCTGTACTCATGCGATAAACCTTTTCTGTAGCTCATACATTTATTTGATTAACCAGTCATACCCTTTTTCTTCGACCTTGAGAGCGAGTTCCTTGCCCTCAGACTTCACAATCCTTCCGTTGTACAACACATGGACGAAATCTGGCTGGATGTAATTCAATAGGCGCTGGTAATGGGTAATAAGGATAACGGCGTTGTCTTTTTTCTTGAGTTTGTTGACGCCTTCGGCGACGATCTTCATCGAATCGATGTCGAGACCGGAGTCGGTCTCATCGAGAACGGCAAGGCGCGGATTAAGGACAGCCATCTGAAGAATTTCGTTACGCTTCTTTTCCCCGCCGGAGAAATCCACATTAACCGGACGGTCGATGTATTTCTCATCCATCTCGAGAAGTTTCATCTTGGTGCGGACATATTTATCGAAATCGATCGGGTCCATTTCTTCGGCGCCCTGATGGCGGCAGATCGCGTTGAACGCCGCTCTCAAGAACACAGAGGTCGGAACTCCCGGGATTTCCACGGGATATTGAAACGCCAGAAACACACCTTCGCGGGCGCGTTCTTCCGGTTCAAGCTCCAGAAGATTGATCTTTTTGAAATTGGCTTCATATGTGATTTCACCTTCGGTCACTTCATATTCCGGATTTCCGGCGATGATTTTGGAAAGGGTACTTTTGCCGGAACCGTTCGGGCCCATGATCGCATGGACTTCACCCGGATTGACTTTCAGGTTGATGCCTTTTAAAATTTCAGTTTCTTTGATGCGCGCGTGCAGATTCTTGATTTCTAACATTGATTTTCTCCTAAAAACTAAAAATGTACGGGCGAACAATGTTCGCCCCTACGTTTAGCCTACGCTGCCTTCCAACTTCATTTCCAATAGCTTGACCGCCTCGACGGAAAATTCCAGCGGAAGCTCCTTAAAGACGTCTTTACAGAAACCGTTGATCAAAAGCGAGATCGATTCTTCCAGATCCAGCCCGCGCGACTTTAAATAAAACAGCTGCTCGGCATTGATCTTGGACGTGGACGCTTCGTGCTCAAGCATCGCGGTGTTATTCTTAACTTCAATATAGGGAAATGTGTTCGCGCTGCAGTTATTGCCGACAAGCATCGAATCGCACTGCGAGAAATTACGCGCGCCATCGGCAGAAGGCAGAATTTTAACCTGTCCCCGGTAATTGTTGTTCGAATAATCGGTAGAGATACCTTTCGAGACAATGGTGCTCTTGGTGCGCTTGCCGATGTGGATCATCTTGGTTCCCGTGTCGGCCTGCATGCGGTTGTTCGTTAATGCCACCGAATAAAATTTACCGATGGAATCATCGCCCTGCAGGATAACACTCGGATACTTCCATGTGATTGCCGAACCGGCCTCAACCTGCGTCCAGGAAATCTTGGAACGCTTGCCCACGCATTTGCCCCGCTTGGTGACGAAATTGTAAATCCCGCCCTTGCCTTCCTTATCGCCTGAGTACCAGTTCTGCACGGTCGAATATTTGATCTCGGCGTCATCCATCGCCACGAGTTCAACAACCGCCGCGTGCAGCTGATTGGTATCGCGCATCGGCGCCGTGCAGCCTTCCAGATAGCTCACATAGCTTCCTTCTTCGGCAACGATGAGCGTGCGCTCGAATTGCCCGGTATCGGCCGCGTTGATGCGGAAATAGGTGGAGAGTTCCAGCGGGCAGTGAACACCTTTGGGGATGTAGCAGAATGATCCGTCACTGAAAACGGCGGCGTTCAAAGCGGCAAAAAAGTTATCGCCGTAAGGAACAACGCTTCCCAAATATTTTTTGATCAGTTCCGGATGCTTGTGCATTGCTTCCGAAATGGAGCAGAAGATAACACCGTGTTTTTCCAATTCTTTCTGGTGAGTCGTCCCGACCGAAACGCTGTCAAAAACAGCGTCGACGGCGACGCCGGTCAAACGCTTCTGCTCGGTCAAAGGAATCCCCAGACGGTCAAAGGTCCTGAGCAATTCCTCGTCGACTTCTTCCAGATTTTTGGGACTATCCTTCTTTTGTTTGGGTGCGGAGTAATAACTGATGTCCTGATAGTCGATCGGACCGTAGGTAAAATTCGGCCACTTGGGTTCGACCATGGTCTTCCAATGACGGAAAGCTTTAAGACGCCATTCGAGCATAAATTCCGGTTCTTTTTTCTTTTCCCAGATCATGCGGACAACGTCTTCGCTTAAACCCTTGGGGATAGTATCGACGGCGATGTCGGTGTAAAACCCGTACTTGTAATCCGTACCGCCGAGTTTGTTCTCCTGCAGCATGGCTTTTTGTTGATCGATTTTATCCATATGTCTCCTGCTTTATATCTTGATATCTTCTTTGGCGAAAGGTTTTGTGCGTATCTGCTTTTCACCCTGATTTTTCGACTGTATCAGTTCCAGCACGCTCATGGTGGAAAACAGCGAAGCGATCTTCTCATTTAAATTAAGCATCGGCGAGATAACATTACAGCTGGTTGTCATTCCGCAATGCGAATAGTTTCCGTGAAAACAATTAACAATTTGGATGGGGCCCTCGATCATCGAAGTCAGTTCGTATAGCGTCACCTTCGAGAGATCCTTGAGGATTTGATAACCGCCGTGCGCCCCCTGCTCGGCGCGCAGGACGCCTTTTTGCGCCATGATCTGCAAAACGCGCGACGTCGGGTCAAACGGTGTGCGGTAGATGTCGCAAATCTCCTTGGCGGAAGTCAACTGCCCGGGCGACTTCGCGCTCATGTGCCGGAGCGAAATCAGGGCATACTCTAATTTCTTGTTGATTTTAAACATCAGTCTTTAACTCCACAGGCACTTCGTTGATTTTGGCGGCGAGAATAAAATCGTTCTCGCTCAAACCGCCGATGGCATGCGTGCTTAAATCGATGCGAAGTTTACGGTATCCCGTCAAACGAAGGTCCGGATGATGGTCTTCACCCTCGGCAATCGCGGCGATCTTGTTGATAAAACCGACCGCAGCCATGAAATTTTTGGTTGAATATTCACGGTAAAGGCCCCGCGCATCTTCTGTCAGCTGCCAGCCGGCCACATCTTTCATAATGGCTTCGGCTTCGTTTCTGGACAAAGGCTTGGTTTTGCCTTCACACGATTCACACTTTTTGTTCGCGAGCGTCGTCATTACTGAGCCAGCTCCACTACTAAATCCGGATTGAACTCATCGCGCAAAATGCCTTCAATTGCTTTTAATGTTCCCATTGCTGAACTGGGGCAAGAACCGCAAGCGCCTTGATAATTGATCGAAAGCGTATTGCCGTCAAGAGCGACCACCTGCAGATCACCGCCGTCCATCTGCAATGCCGGACGGATGGTGCGGTCCAAAATCTCTTCGATCTTGGCTACTTCCGGAGATGAAGGCGCCGCCTTCGGCTGCTGTTTGGCCTCCACCTGAAAGTCAGGATTGTGGTTTTCGATATTTTCCAGGATGATTTTTTTGATCTGGTCTTCGACCGTTTCCCAATCGACGTTTCCGTCCTGGGTCACCGTAATGTAGTTATCGAAGAAATAAATTTCCGTCACGTTGGGGACGGCAAATAAAAGCGCGGCCAGGGCATTGCTTCCGCATTCCGCGGCCGAACGGTAGGTTACGTTTCCTTGCAATTTCACCGGAACGCTCAGCACAAATTTAAGTGCGTTGGGATTCGGCGTGCTTTGAATCAACATTTTGACTTCCATCATCATTCTCCTTCTTGAGACAACCGCAAGATACTTCATCGGGGGACTTATATCTTAGTCGAAAGCCCTAGGCGTGTCAATAATTGCTTCAAAACTTGCCTTATATCAAGGATAACCCTGAAAATGCCCTGATGCCACCTTTCGACTAGCTCATAACATATTGGCTGACAATGTGTTTGGAGATGGGCCACGCGCAGGTAAAGGCGGGCGAAACAGCATTGAGCACATGAACGCTTTTGGCATCTCCCTGGATCACAAAGTCCTGTACCAAACTAAGGGTTTTCTTGTCCAATAGCTGGGCGCGAATGCCCGGCTGAGTGAACATGGTAAAGCCCTTGGGGTCGATCTCATGCACCATGCTCTGTGCCAGTTTGATGAAGTGGTCTTTCATGTATTTCTGCATTTCTTCGAAAGCCAATGACCGAAATCCGAAGGCGTTCGTCAAAAAAAGCTTGGATTCATAAAACAGAACCTCGGCCATTTCTCCCGGATTAAAGCCGGAATTCAGCTGATAATTTTCGCGCCAGAACGCCGGAATCGCGGTCGGACCGATCTTGATGTCGCCATGGACAGTCTTAGTGAAATGAACCCCCAAAAAAGGATTCTTCAAATTCGGCACCGGATAGATATTGATCTTCACGTCCGTCTTGTTCTTGGTGTACTTCAGATAAAGCCCTTTAAACGGGATCATGGTGTATTCTTTGCCGAAGCCGAAATCCTGCGCCACTTTGTCCGCGTAGAGACCGGCGCAGTTGATGATCTTCCCCGCTTCGAATTCTCCCTGATTCGTCAGGACTGTCTGGCCGGAATGGCCGGCATAACGCGTGCCGAAAGAAAAATCAACACCGCCGGATTGAAGATCTTCCCGTATGGAAGCGCATACCTGTTTGGGATCGACGCTGGCGGTGTCCGGCGAGTAAAGGGCTTTTTTAAATGTGCGGACGTTCGGTTCGATCTCCCGAGCGCGGGCCTCATCGATCAACTCCACATTCGAACCATTGCGCTTACCGCGGCGTTCGAGTTCATGCAGCTTTTCAAGTTCGTCAGCGTTCGATGCCACCACCAGCTTGCCGCATTCATTGATCAGCAAACCCTTGCGGCGGCAATATGCCTTCATCGCTCGGTTGCCATCCACCGTAAATTTGGCCTTAAGACTGTCGGCGGTGTAATAAAATCCGGCGTGGAGAACGCCGCTGTTGCGGCCGGAGGCGTGATAAGCCTCCCCTTTTTCTTTATCAAGAACAACAATGGAGGCTTTGGGATTGAGCTCCCTGATGGTGGATGCGATCGTAAGCCCCATGATGCCTGAACCGATGATCAGATAATCATATTTACGCAAAGAAACCGGCCTTTCCTAAAACCCGAAGATTCAACAGGAGCTGCGAGCTCGTCTATAAGTCTGCACACTTTATTGCGCATAATGATATCCGAGTTTAAATCGTAACCATTTTATAAGCGGAGCGGGATTTTGCAATGTAAAAAACCCTTCAATTTCCCCGTCTTACGGATTGATTTTCGTCCATGCGGCCTCTATAATGTTTTTTAAACTATTTGAGCCCTTCGGAGGTTTCTGTTTCTCTACCCAAGGACTCATCCCGAACGTGAGCAACGAGTGAGGGACCTTAAGTTCTATTTCAACCAAGGAGAATTATTATGAACAGCAACATTTACAAAATCATCTGCGTGTGCGCGCTCATCATGGGTTCCGTGTTTATCGGATCAACAGTCAAATCCATCGCACAGGAAAACCAGGAAGTATTGCCGGCCAGCTTTCCCGGAGTTGTTCCGTTCACCATGTCGTCAGGTAGATTCGGTTTCTTTGAACAAGGCACCGGAAGAATCTTCCTCTACGATGACAACCTCAACGATTGCATCTACATCGGCCAGCTTAAAAAGCTCGGAGAACCGGTCATCCAGATTAAATGATCAAAGACAGATCCGAAGACACAAATCATCCCTTCGTCGTGGAGCTGGAACCGGGCCGCTATGCCTGGTGCAGCTGCGGGACTTCACGCAAACAGCCGTTTTGCGACGGATCGCATGGACCAACAGGGATGAGACCTTTATTTTTTGAAATCACAGAAAAGAAAACCGTCACCTTGTGCGGCTGCAAGGTGACGAGCAACAAACCGTTTTGCGACGGAACACATAAGAAATACTCCCAATGAGCACTCTCCAGGAACAATCCCTCTCGGATTCAACCGCCCAGAAAATTCCCCAACCGGCTCCCAAACTGTCTAAGAATTTTTTCTGGCTGGATCTGCGGAACATTCTCCTTCTTATTCTTGCCGTCGGCATTTCCTTTGCGCCGTGCTTTACAGCCGGATTCGTGCATTGGGACGATGACCTGCATCTTTTAAATAATCCGCTTGTTAAAGAAATTCCGGCGTCCAACATCGCCGCCGTATTCCAAACACTGGTCAACAAAACATATATTCCGCTGACCGTGCTTTCATTTCAAATTGAACATCTCTTTTACGGACAGAATCCGTTTGTCTACCATCTCAACAACATCACCTTTCACGCGCTCGTCTGCCTGACGATTTACGGCATGTTCTGCCGCATGGGATTTGACCGCCGGATTGTTTTTCTCACCGCGCTGATATTTGCCATTCATCCCATGCATGTGGAATCCGTGGCGTGGGTGACCCAGCGAAAAGATGTTCTCTACGCACTCTTGTACGCATTGTCCATGTGGCAATACTGGCAATTTCTGACCTACCGCAAAAAAAGGTCGTATTGGCTGAGCCTTGCCTTCGGGGCTTTAAGCATCTTCGCCAAACCTATGGCCCTGAGTTTGCCTCTGACGCTTTTAGTCTTCGACTGGTACTATCAAGGCCGCGTCGTCAAGCAAGCGGTCTTCAATAAACTTCCTTATCTGCTTGTCATGGTTCCCGTTGCCTGGATTACTTATCAGGCCAATGCGCGCGTCCCTGTGTTCGACATGCCGGAATCCCTCTTGATCTGGGCTTGGAGCGCCACGTTTTACATCAAAAAATTCTTTACTCCCTTTGTCCTTCTGCCGCTCTATCAGCTTCCGCAGCCGGTCAGCATTTTGAATCCTTCATATTTCTCGAGCGTGTTGATGCTGGCCGCCGCACCTTTCGCTCTCTTTTATCTGCGCCGCGATAAACTTTTTGTATTTGCCGTATGGTTTTACGCCCTGTCCACGTTCTTTCTCTGGCGTTACGACGACGCCGTGGATGTGACCATTGTCGGCGACCGCTTCATGTATCTGCCGAGTTTGGGAATTTGTTTATGGCTGGCGCGCCTCGCGATCAATCAGCTCAATACACGAAAACCTCTGCCCAGGATTGTTGTAAGTGTCATCATGATCGCCATGATGGCGCAGACGCATCATCAAAGCCGCATCTGGCAAAACGATGTCGCGCTGTGGGACCACGAAATCAAACACGAACAGCGATCCGCGCTTGCTTATAACAGCCGCGGCGCCGCTTTAAGCCGGAACAACGACCAGGAAAGCGCACTGCGCGATCTGGATAAAGCCATCGAATTGAATCCGGAATATACGCTCGCCTTTTACAACCGCGGGCGTGTTTACACCCGGCAGGACAAACGGGACCTCGCGCTCGCCGACTTCGATGCCGCCCTGCGAACCAACCCTAAGCACGTCAATTCACTCATTGATCGCGGAATCCTGTTAAGCCGTCAGGAGAAATATGAGGAAGCGCTCTCCGATTTAAATACCGCCCAAAGTCTGGAACCGGAAAATGCGCGTCTCTATAACAACCGCGGGATTGTTTATAAAAATCTGGGGAAATGGAATGAGGCTTTGGAAGATTACACCAAGGCGATTACTTTGAACCCGCGTTCAGCTTCTAGCTTTGTCAACCGTTCAAAAATATGGCTGGAATTAGGCAATCCCGCCGAAGCATTCAATGATCTTGAAAAAGCCCGTCAGCTCGGAGTCGGCGTGAATGCCGGTGATCTTGAGAAATTAAAATCCCTCGCCGGCCAGACAAACTGACCGCCGCATCAACAAGCCCATACTGATTCGATTAATTTTTGTGGACCAGAAAAATCCCGACAAACGCAAAGAGATTGGTGCGCCACTGGATTTCGGTATTCTGGTTGAGCGCGCGCTCTCTGAGGATGGTCACGCTTTTTTCATCGCAGAAGTGACGGAAGTCCTTCAAACTTAAAAAACGGATATTGGGCGTGTTGTACCACTTGTACGGCAGCCATTTTGTTACCGGTACTTTGCCCATAAAGAACACCTGAAATCTCGCCGAGATGTTGCAAAAATTGGGGATGCCGACGATGACTTTTTTACCGACGCGGCAGGCCTCAAGAATGACCTTTTCGGGATTGCGGACCTCCTGCAAGCTCTCATTGAGAATCACATAATCGAAACGCTTATTGGAATAATCTTCAAGGCCGGAATCGAT
The DNA here is from genome assembly GCA_017987425.1 of Candidatus Omnitrophota bacterium. Taxonomy (GTDB): domain Bacteria; phylum Omnitrophota; class Gorgyraeia; order Zapsychrales; family Fredricksoniimonadaceae; genus JAGNTT01. Next base: position 3,968 of record JAGNTT010000035.1, on the reverse strand, counting down.
GTCGCCCTGCGAGACCGTGACCCCGCGCTCGATGCATTTGAAAATCGCTTTCTCGTCGATCTCGATGCCGGTGACACGGCAGTTTTTCTGCGTCTTTAAAAGATGCAGCAGCTCTCCGCCCCCGCATCCCAGATCGAGAACGCGGGAACCCGCTTCGATCAGTTCAATAATGATCTTGTGGTCCGGCCTTATAATGGAAGCCTGGTCATTGCTCATGAACTCACATCCTTGCCGACACTGTCGAGAAAATTTCTGACCAGCAGGGCCAGACTGTCGATCTCGACGAGGAAGGAATCGTGTCCGTAATCGGTCGCAATCTCGACAAATGAAACCTCGACGTCATTGGCCTTGAGCGCGCGCACCATTTCCTTCGACTGGTAAGAAGGATACAGCCAGTCGGATGTGAACGTCACGATGAGAACTTTCGCCAGCACGCCTTTCAAGACGGCGGCCAGATCCCCTTCTTCGGAAAGATCGAAATAATCGAGCGCCTTCGACAGATATAAATAACTGTTGGCGTCGAAACGCTGGACGAAACTGTCGCCGCGGTATTTCAAATAATTTTCCACTTCGAAATCGTGCGAGAAGTCATAGCCCAATTTTTCTTTGGCGATGAGCTTGCGGCCGAACTTGGCCTCCATGGATTTTTCGCTCATGTAGGTGATGTGGCCGATCATGCGCGAAACAGCCATGCCGCGCGCGGGAAGTCCGCGCCCGTAATAATCGCCGCCGTGCCAGTCGGGGTCCGACATGATGGCCTGGCGCGCAACTTCGTGAAGCGCGATCTGCTGGGCGGTGTGGCGGTAATTGGTCGCGATGAGGATGACGGACTCGACGGTGTCCGGATAAAGCACGGCCCACTTGAGAGCCATGAGCCCTCCCATGGATCCGCCGGCGCAGGCGTACAACTTTTTGATTCCTAAATGATCTGTGAGATATTTCTGGGTGACCGTCATGTCTTCGATCGTCACAACGGGAAAGCTGAGTCCGTAAGGTTTTCCGGTATTGGGATCGATGGAAGCCGGACCGGTCGAACCTTTGCAGCTTCCGATGACATTCGCGCAAATAATAAAATATTTTGAGGTATCGAAGGCCTTGCCTTCGCCGATCATGCCGTCCCACCAGCCGGGATGCTTATCGCCTTTGCGCCAGCCGGCGGCGTGCGCGTCGCCGGTCAGTGCGTGAAAAATCAGGATCGCATTGGATTTATCGCCGTTTAATTCGCCGTAGGTTTCGTAGGCGAGCGTGATGGGGCCGATTTTGACGCCGCTTTTAAGCGTCATTTCGCTGAAGGTGAACAATTTGGATTCGATGTATTCCATAAGTGGTCAGGGATCAGGGGGCAGTGGTCAGAAAGGATATTGCGGATCCCTGACCACTGAGCACTGATCACTTAAATAGCTGGTGAATAATAACATAGCCCCTCAGCCATGTCAACGCTGGGTAAAGGTAGCTGGAGGTTTGTTGTAATAGAACATCGCCTCCAGGCTTTTGAGGGCGCGCAGCCGCATCTCTTCGGAGAACTCCACGCGGTCCTGAGGTTGGGGATTTTTGAGGACCCGCAAAATATTTTCGAGGGTATTGGATTTCATATATTTGCACATGGTGCAGCTGCCGACTAATTTTTTGTCAGGGAATTCCGACTGCAAACGGCCCGAAAGACCGCATTCGGTCAGCATCAGAAATTCTTTGGATTCCGTCTGCCTCATGTAAGCCAGCATCTGCTCGGTCGAGCCCACAAAATCCGAGTTCGCCACGACTTCGCTGTTGCATTCCGGATGGCTGACGATCTTGGCATCAGGATGTTCAAGACGGACTTTTAAAATATCTTCCATGCCGTAGTCTTCATGCACATAGCAGGTGCCGCTGAAAAACTGGATGTCTTTCTTAACACCGCGGCGGTCCATTTCGTTCTTCAGATTCTGCCCCATGAATTTGTCCGGCAGAAAATAAATCTTGTCGCTGGGAATATTCTGAGCGATGTCGTACACGTTGGCGGATGTGACGCACACGTCGCACTCGGCCTTGACTTCGGCGGTTGTGTTGACATAACAGATGAACGTATAGTCGGGATATTGCTGACGGAGTTTGCGGACAGCGGCGCCGTCAATCGCGTCGGCAAGCGTGCAGCCGTCGAGCGCGCTCGGGATCAAGACTTCCTTATCGGGATTGAGGATCTTGGCGGTCTCGCCCATGAAGCGCACCGCGGCAAAAACAATGACCTTGGCGGTCGTAGACATCGCGTCTTTCGAAAGCTTGTAAGAATCCCCCACAAAATCGCCGACCCCGTAAACGATCTCCGGGCTGACATAGGAATGGGCAAGAATGACGGCGTTCTTTTCACGCTTGAGCTGGTTGATCTCGTTGATGAGCGGGACCAGTTCTTCGCATTTTTTATAGGAAAACTGGCACACAGTTCCGCCGAGCTTAATGTTCTTAAGCTTCTCAAAGAGTTCGTCTGTGGTCATGTTTGGTGTGGTCGTCATTGATTTTTTTGATTTATTTAAATGGCAAGAATAGCGGAAAATAACGCCGATGTCAATGGCGCGGTTGTGACTGGTAAGCAGTAAGCGGTAGTCATTAAGCAGAAGAAATTTACACTTATTTTTCTGCCTACTGCTTACTCCCTACTGCCTACTGTGATACCGGCTCTCCCTTAAGCACGTAGACCGTCGCGTCCGTAATGCGGGCATTGACAAAATCGCCAAGCTTACCGCAGCCGGCCGGCAGGATGACGATCTTATTGGTGTCGGTTCTGGTCTGGATCTCATCGCGTGATCTGATTTCGGCTTTGGCCGTTGTCTCGGCCTCGATCAGGACGCGTTCGACCCTTCCGATATAGGCGCGGTTTTTCGCAAGCGACTGCTCTTTTTGAAGGTCATTGAGCCGGACGATGCGCTCGGTCTTGATGGCTTCCGGCACATCATCGGGAAATTTCTTGGCCGCCACCGTGTTCTTGCGTTCGGAATATTTGAAAATGAACGAGCTGTCGAACTCGACCTCTTTCATGACCTTGAACGTATCTTCGTACTCGGCGTCCGTTTCCGTCGGAAAACCGACGATGACATCGGTCGAAAGAGCGACACCGGGAATTCGTTTTCTCATCTTTTCGATGACACCGAGATATTCTTTCTGTGTGTACGTGCGGTTCATCATGTCGAGCACGCGGTCGTTGCCGGACTGCATGGGCACGTGAAGATGTTTGCACAGTTTGGGATTGGAAGCGATGGCATCAATCATGCGATCCGGAAAATCTTTGGGATGCGGCGATGTGAAGCGCACGCGCTCGATGCCGTTGACTTTGGCGACTTCTTCTAAAAGGTGAGCGAAATCGTGGTCGTCATGCTGATAGGAATTGACGTTCTGTCCGAGAAGAGTGACCTGCTTGTAGCCTTCGGCGGCGAGATTTCTCACTTCACCGACAATGTTGTCCACCGAACGGCTGCGCTCGCGGCCGCGGGTATACGGAACAACACAAAACGTGCAGAAATTATTGCACCCGCGCATGACCGCAATCCAGGCATTAATGCCTTCCTTGCGGGCCGGGTAAATATCAGAATAGGTTTCGAATTCGGAAAGGGTAAGATCGAACGCCTTCTCGCCTCCCTGCGCTTCTCTAATAAGGTCAGGCAGGCGCTTGTAGCTGTCGGGACCGGCGATGAAATCGATCTTGAGTTTGCGGTTCTCGAAAAGCTCCTGACGCAGATTGGTTGCCATGCATCCTAAAATGCCTATCATGACCGGACGGCCTTCGCGGCGGTGATGGATGTCATGCACGCGGCCGTACACCTTGCGGTGCGCGTTTTCCCGCACGGCGCAGGTGTTAAGCATCACAATATCCGCCTCATTTTCCGTCTTGACGATGGCATAATTCTCCTTCGTCAAAATGGACTTCACGAGCTCGGTGTCATACTCGTTCATCTGACACCCGTACGTCTCCACAAAGACTTTCTTGGAGGTCTGGATGT